>CAYMST010000108.1:8207-14822 GCA_964393115.1 uncultured Roseivirgaceae bacterium
TCTATCGATGACTTACCTAATGTTAAGCAATATTGCGATCAATGAAGATATCCTGACAGACCCTAAGTACGACTATTTGTTTTCTGTTGAGTTGGTTAACCAATTTGTATTGGAAGGACTTCCTTTTAGAGATGCTTATAAAAAAGTAGGTTTGATGATTGAGTCCGGTGAATATAAACCTTTGAAAACAGTAAATCATACTTCGCTCGGAAGCATTGGAAACCTTGCTACCGAACAAATCAAAGAACAGTTTGAGGGTACGCTAAAAGGTTTTGGGTTTGCCGAGATTCAACAACGACTCAGTGAACTACTTTATCAGGAAGAGAATGCCTAAGTTCCACTTGATCCAGGAAGAACGGATACATGTATGTGATCACTATCAATAGCCAATTCCATTGTAAGCCTCGATTTGACAGGTTTACCGTTTTTATAACCTGGATACCAATGGATTTTCATATCGTTTAGTACTTTGATGATGGCACCATCTGCTTTCCAGGTTTCAAACTCTTTTTCACTTTTTCCAAAGCCTTCGATGATGTTCGGAGAAATCATGTTATAGCCAACATCGAACCTCACTATTACTTTGCCCTTAAAGTCATAAAACTTAAAAATATCCTGCTTATTGAGCTGGGTGAGTAGCATCTCTTCAAAGTATGGATATCCACGCATTGGACGAGGAACAGAATCCAAATGCTCATAATCTACATACTCTGGATTTAAATCATAGAGCTTACGACTAAAGGTGTTCAACGGAGTTTGTTTTGAATCGAAAACGGCAATCCTAAGTCTATTATAGTCTACCGATAGTTCATTAGGCTGGACAAAATGAATTTTACTAGCCAGCATAAGTTTTGTGGATCCCTTTTTTAAGTGACGAAAGGCATCGTTCGAAAGCAACCAGTTCAAGGGAGTCTGTCGGCTTTCATCGTTTTCTAGTAGTGAATCAATCAAAACATAAAAGGGCTCTCCTGAAGGCCTGATAATGGTAACATGCTCATCTAAGAAGTCTTCAATATAATATTGATAATGTAAATCATGATTTTCGAAATAGATAAAAGCCGAATATTGTCTATTTGGCTTCATTAAGGCTTTTTGGATTTCCAATGGGCATTGATTTAGGACTGTTTGGAGTATTTTAGTTTGCGGTCCCGATGAGGTTTCTTTTTTGCCAGTATCATTTGAAGTATACCGTACGTGCGTAGGCGCTATAAAAAACAGAATAAAGCTAAGCACTACTAAGATCAAAATAATAAGTTTGGTTTTCATGTAGTTCCCGGTTTGTATTTGTTTCTTTTAGAAAATATTAACGACCGAACATATGGATATCTTATATCCGTTATTGTTCGATCACACATTCTTCCAGATCAAGCATCGCATTGATCAGACTAACCCTTTTGTATTTTGGTAAATCTTTTCTAGAAATTTCTTTTTCCGTGATCATTTTCTGATCTAATAAAAACTGTCGTTTAACACCGTTAAGTAAATAGGAGTTAGGTGTTATCCAGGTATTTCCATCCCAAAACACCAGATTGGCATATGAGGAGTCGGTTACGAGATTATCAATAATGATGATGATTTCCTCGTCTTTGGCGCAATTCGCAGACAGCGCCACTAACTCAGAACGATCGGAGTGTTTATATGAATAGTTGATTTGATCACTGTTCACTGGTGTCAAACGCTTTATCTCTCGTTTTTGATAAAGACTGTTAGATGTATTGGTGATGCCATGATGATCATACTCAAACCGAAACTTATGTTTCCCTATACAGTCATAATTAAGCGAACTTAAATTGATCTGAGGGAGTTTGAACTTATGACATGTTCTATCAACTCTATCCTGATGATAGTTTAGGATCTGGGGTATACCATCTAGCACACAAATTGACTCAATAAATCGGGACATAAACTTTGTCGATCATTTCTTGGTACTCAGACGCTCCGTCGCTAAGGTGCGTGATACCACCACCACTTTTAAAAAATAGCCGTCCTTTACGCTGTTCAATATATCTTATCATTACAAAGCTATCGAAATTCTTACCGTCGAAGTATCCACAGATTCCGGTATAGAAACCTCGTTCGTGCTGTTCCGAGTTTTTTATAATGCTGAGTGTTTCCGGTTTAGGGGCACCAGAAATTGATCCTGCGGGTAACATGCTGAATATAATATCTCCAAGGTATCTGGGATAATCCGGTGGAAGCTTTCCTTCTATTTCGGAACTGACTTGTAAAAGCGTTTTTTGATTGGTCTGAATGGTATCAATGAATCGAAACTTGTTCACCTTTACGTCACTGGCATACCGACTTAAATCATTGCGAATCAAGTCAACAATAGTCGCATGCTCGGCCATTTCTTTTTCATCTCCGAGTATCTGATCTTTTGCCTCCGGTAAACTGGCGTCAATCGTTCCCTTCATCGGATAACTAAAAATCTTGTTATCAATGGTTTTTACAAATGTCTCGGGAGAAAACACTACAAAGTCATCATCGAAAAGTAGTTTGTACTTCGCCTGAGCGACATCATAAAGTTGATCTAATAACAAGTTCGTTTGAATCGGCGACTCAAAGGTGAGGTTGGTCAGAAAGCTATTGCCCAGATTTATCTCTGCTTTAACCTGTTCGAATGACTTAAGGAAGTCCTCATACGAAACAGGAGTTTTTTCAAATTTCTTAACCTTATGCTCATTGGAAACCTGTGTTCCGAATCCTGGAAATTGAATACTAATAGGAAGGTCCTGAATTTCCTCATGGGTGAAGACCAAGTTTTGATTTTGGTCGAAGTCGGACAATAAGAAAAAGCATTGACCTTGCTGAGCCAGCTTATTGACTCGATTCTGAGCGTCCTGCTTCGTCAACAGGTGCTTTTTTACCTGTGATCCTTCTGAATGTTTTTTTCTCAAATTCCCAAAAGAAGTTGAACTGACCGAAGACTGCTCCATAGAACAGCAAAACTAGGTTGTAAACGGGTAAAATGAATACGAAATATAAGGTGTTAAAGAGAAGAGAACGCTCTCCGTCAGGATTGAAGTAGGCGATTATTGGTTTTTTCAAGAAGTAAATGGTGGTACCTGTAGCCGCAAACACCAATAGGACTATCCATACTTGCTTTGCGGACTTTAAGTCCCAGCGATCTTGAAGTTTTGTGATAAATGACATAATCGAAGCGTTCCCAAGCAATTTACTGCATATACCCGAGCTTTTTATCGTTTACTTTTTGATTATCCAATACTAAAAACTGCTCCCAAAAATCGTTCCTAGGCACTCCGGCAATAGCCATTACCGGTTCGTTTTTAATCGGATGTATGAATTCGAGCTTTCTGGAGTGCAAGCATATACTTTTGTCGGTATTTGGTCTAGGGAAGCCATACTTCAGATCACCTCTTATAGGACAGCCCATATCTGCGAGTTGTACCCTGATTTGGTGTGGTCGACCGGTGATGGGTTTCACCTCGAGCATATAATGCTCGTTCAGGTAACCAAGAGACTTGAAGTTGAGTTCTGCTTTTAGTCCTCCTTCTACAGGGATTCGGTGCGCCTCCACAGTGTTTTTGGAACCATCTTTGATGAGATAATTGACGAGCTTCATCTCTCGCTTCTTTGGACGGTCTTTGACGATGGCCCAGTAAGTTTTGTTTACCTTTCGGTCCTTGAACAGCTTATTCATTCGCTCCAAGGCCTTACTCGTTCTGGCAAATGCTACCACTCCACTTACAGGGCGGTCAAGCCGATGAATAACACCCAAAAAAACGGCACCCGGCTTATCGTACTTTTTCTTGATATATTCCTTACAGTGATCGACTAAAGGCGTATCACGTGTTTGATCGCCTTGTACCAGCATTCCCGCTGGCTTATCCACGATAAGCAAATGATTATCTTCATACAGTACGATAGGAGTGAAGTTCTTCATATCGCAAAGGTAGTAAGGGAGGGACTATCTTTTTAGCTCAATACTCCCATAATGAGCGAAGAACTGTAATATCGTGAAACGATGTAAGGGCGGACATAATCTCGACCATGCCCATGATTTCCTTTTGGAACAAGGTACTTTCGTCTATTTCAAAATCAAGAAGGAATGTTTGGGATCGATAAACGGCTAATTTCATGTTTGTATAGTTTGTTCAGTCAAGCTTAATCCTAATAACTTCTGTTAGTCCAATCATTTATTCTAAACAGAGCCGATAATTCAATAATGCTTACTCACTAACCTTTAGGAATCTAATATTGATTTAATAGCGGATAGTTGATCCGGAGTAATTTTTTGGTTGTACAAAGCGAGTGCTCTGAAATCAAAAGTCGTTCTCGTTTTGTCCGTATTTGAACGACCAAGCCTAAACCAAGAAACTTCACCTAATGGATATTCACTTCTATAAGGCAATGTCTCTTTTAATGTATCGTCAAGATAAAATTCGATGTTTGCGTTGGTGTCCACAACATTGGAGATGAGATGAAAAGTGTCATTTGTTAAATCATTCTCAATAAAAATATGATCTTGAGGTTCGCTACTCCCACCAAAGGTGTATTTAACGTTGATAGAGGATTGATATTCAGGATTTGTTTGGACGAGAACTCTAAGTTGATCAATTCCTGTAAACCCAGCAATGATGAAATTGGCGAGATCAGGGACTGGAGAGGTTTCTACTTCAGACACTTGAGTAATTAATGAAAACTCAGTTCCGGCTTCAATGGAGAGTCCAGTTACATTAAGTTCATCATCATCGAACCGTATTGATTTGTTAGCAATTCTTAACGCTGGTTTTTTATTTTCGTAGGTCAAATGATGACCGTTTTCTTGGTCGGCAAGGAATTCTACTTTAATATCATCGGCTCCGCCAACGTTTGCAGCCCAGGTTGAAATACTGTTAGTTTCACCTGAGGATGGAGCAATATCGCCGTCATCCCATCTAAGTTTGCCTATAGCATTAAAGTGAAAATCTCCTTTAATGCCATTTTTTTCCAGAGTTAAACATTTTTCGTTAAATCCGTTTCTCAGCAATGTTAGACTATAAACACTCAGGGCAGAGAAACTAGTTACGTCAATTGGGACTCCGCATGGTCTTTCGGGTGTTGGAATCGATTTGTATCTAAGCACACTAATGTTGTCAGTACTATTTGTGTCGCTGCTATAAATTCTTAAAGCCTTTACTTCATCTTCTAACCAACTTGAACTGTTTGAATCAATCCAGTCTTGTATTCCGGTAATTGAATTAAAAGTGCTTAATTTTCCAGTAGTACCCCCCTCATCAGCATTGCCAATTGTATCGTATAGATCAATGAAAAGGCTTTCGCCTGAGACCCGATTTAGTGAAAGCATCTCAGTTGTTTTTTCAACTTCCATCACTATATAGTAAGTGGATTTTGTGTCTATCCTGATTACTTTTTCGCATATGACATTAATGGTACTAATAGTCCATCCGAGATCTTCCAATGCCATGATTTTATCATAAAGAATTTTGTTGTTTCCAGGTCCAATATCAACTAGTATTGTTCCTACATTCAAGATTCTATCACTGTAACTTTCTCCCGGTAGACCAATATAACTCGTCCCATCATCAATTATAGTTCCACCGTTTGCCAAGATAATTCGGTTTATCAGGGTGTCGAGCTTAGATACCGTGAGTACACTGTTGCTCATGTCAAGTGTGAAATTCGGTCGTTGAATCAAAGTACTATCTACGATCAACTGACAATCATTATTCTGACAACTAAAATAGTTTAGTGCCGAATACCCTCCGGTCAAATCAATTTCTCCAACGACACCTAGATTATTGATGTCAATTTCAGCTACTTGAGCAGGATCATCAAATATCCCATATATCACGCCACCATCACTATTTGTCAAATCGACCGAGTTAGCTTCTACCGCAGAACCGTCTGGCCTGATCCATTTCGTTAAAGCGCCCGTTTTGGTGACAGTGGTCGTCCTATTTCCAGTGGGATTAATATTCAGTTTCAATCCATAAATCGTCTTAGTAATAACATTACTAGGAGTATCTCCTCCTAGATTTCGGGCTACTATTCGATAATGATAACTGGTATTTATTTCTATAACCTTGTCAACAAATGTTAGCACATCTTGGCCGACTGTGCCGACACTAGTCCACGAAACGCCATCTAGGGAACGTTGGATAATGAAATTATCTTCATTACCTCCATTATCTGTCCAGTCTAATTGGATATTTATACCTGCCATAATTGTTAAGCTAAAGTTGAATTATTGAGTATCGGTACTAAGGGCGATGGAACACGCCTTATCAATGGTTAGGTTTGGGGTTTTAAGATGGTCAAATGTCGAGCTGCCAAAAAAGTACTCTTTTTGTTCGATATCAATATCAGTTCAGTGTTAATTTATTCTGCTCATGTGACTCGAGTATGTATTTTTCTTTCATTTTTCTATTGACTCAGTTTATGATTTTAACGGAGTCGAGTGTTGGTGCGACTGGAGGTTTTACCAACTGCGGTTTAAGCCTGCTAAATACTCCACCTCGAACAACACGCATGCGATGACGGTTAACGCGCAGCATAACGAGCTTCACAGACTTATTTACGTGCCCGTCGAAGTTGAAAGTTATAGATGGAGTCTCAGGCACATAGCTTTCTAACTCAAAAGCACTGATTTCA
>CAYMST010000109.1:0-14727 GCA_964393115.1 uncultured Roseivirgaceae bacterium
ATTCATTGATTACGAAGAAGGGTATGCCATTATAGAATGTCTTGGCGAATGGAATGATACGATCAACAATGACATTATGCACTTCAAGCGTAACCTACTTGACGAGATGCTTTATTTGGGCATCAATAAATATATCTTGATAGGGGAAAACGTACTCAACTTTCATGGCTCCGACGACAGCTACTACGAAGAGTGGTTTGAAGAAGTGGAAGAGGGATGGATTGCTATGGTCAACTTTAGGGATTTTGTGGCGGAAGAGATGGCTAAATACAACCTAGATTCTTACCTGAACTTCGGTGCTCGACTTGATATCCACAACTGGAGAACGATGAAGCCACAGGTCTTTTTTTCCAGAGTGAACCAATATATGGCTTACCGACTAGGTGTATGAATCCACAAATACTTATCGAGCTTAAAACCTACAAGATGCCTTTTGGCAAGCATAAAGATGAGCTGATCCGGGAGCTACCTGTAAGTTACTTGGAATGGTTTCAACGAAAAGGGTTTCCGGAGGGTAAACTGGGCATGATGCTGAGCACCATGTATGAAATTCGACTGAATGGACTTATGGATATATTTAAAAATTTATAGCTAATACGCGGCAGTACCAATGGCGACAACCACCAGTCCTCCAATCGGCACCACGAATGCTAAAGCCCATATAACAACCATCACAAATTTCCCTAAACCTGATAAGTCCTTCGTTGGTTGAGAGACAAATAAGCCTTTCAAATAAGATAAGATTTTGTACTCGATTTGAGCCATTTGATATTCCCCCTGTTTTATATGGTTGGAGAAAGCCGGCACATGTCTCCCTATTTCCTCTCGCGCCAGCCAATACTCCTTGTTCGATAACTGTTCGAATGATTTGTCCGTCTCAAAACCCTTTTCCTCAAGCATCTTCTTAAGCTTACTCATGCGAAACTGTGAGACCAGCTGGATAGCCAGGAAAGCCGGTAGGACCAATAGAAAGTATGAACTGGTGTAAAAACTAAGTGTCGCGAGACAAACTATGGACAATACGGTAAACACGGCTCCGATCATCAAATTGGAGTTGAAAAACAGCGTCTTCAGGGCTCGTCCCCCATCCAATGGATACACGGGAAGTAAATTAAAGCCATTGATAAATATGAACATCATGGCAAAAGAAT
This sequence comes from uncultured Roseivirgaceae bacterium, assembly GCA_964393115.1. GTDB lineage: Bacteria > Bacteroidota > Bacteroidia > Cytophagales > Cyclobacteriaceae > CAYMST01. The sequence continues at coordinate 1,152 of CAYMST010000109.1, forward strand.
CCAAGAATTCTTGGTCTGTGTAAACGCCAACGGCGTAGAGTATTGTACCAATTATCATACCTGGAATAGGTCCGGCAAAGGAGATGATCACATCTTGTTTTTGGGAGATCCTCAGTTTCTTCCCACTGGCCATCGCTCCGACTAAAGGAATGAAAAAAATCTTGAGGTCTTTGTAGTCGAATGCCCTCATGGCGAAGTAATGTCCTAACTCATGAATTACGAGTACAACGATTAGCTTAACGATAAAGTCAATTTCCCAATCAAAAAGAAAGTATGCTGCAGCTACAAAAAAAACTGCACTGGTGATGAACTTCTTGCCTTTGTCCGTTTCATTTGGTTCAATAGGCTTGTCGGGAAATTCTCGTCCCAATATGATGGGCTCTAAGCGCTCCTCACTTTGCCCCAAAGACTCTGAACTTTCTTCGTTAGAAGTTGAATTTGAAATATCATCCATCATCTAAGCATTGAGCCCCTCATCCTCCTCAATACCATTTGAGACAGTAGTAATATCATCCTGAACCATTTTATTAATTCGTGGTTGTAGGATCCAGAACCCAATAAAATTCATCCAAATCAGAAAAAATTCACCAGCGTAATCCTGAAATTTAGCTTTTCTTCCTAACTCAACAGACTTTAATGTTTTCGCTGCGAACCTCACTCCCCAAAGGGTGATTACCATGGAGGTAAGATGAAGTGGCACTATAATGGCAACCATCGTAGTACCATCGATAATGGGATCAGCAGAGTCTTCCATCAAAAATGGAGAGGACACCAAAAAAAGCAAGAGATAAAAGATGGGAATTGCAAATAGCACTTTAAACACCCCAACGTTTAGTTTTACAGCATCTGGTAGCTGATTAGATAGGCCCGTCGCAATGGCCCAGATCCAACCCAAAGTACCCACAGCAAAAAACACCATCATGATAGGAAACCCTTTGATCAGCAAAACCGGATCATTGAAACTGATGACGTTCATCGCCACCGGAGCCATCCAAGTAATGGCAAATAGTTGCCAATGCCTAAGTCTTAACAAGAAGTGCATCTGATCTCATTCTTTTAGTTAGATCACGAAGATAATGAGAATGAAAAACTCCGCGGACGGTTCTCTGTCTAAGAGATTGATTTCCATATCAAGACAGCGGAAAGTAGGTTATCAAACAGGGGGTTCCGTCAAGAATTCGAGACATGCGAAAGATCAGTGCTAAAACCAGCCATTCAATTTGGAGAATGCAACCCTAACCTATTGCCTTCGGTATCTAAAAACATCGCGAAATAGCCATTTTCCTCATCGATTAAGGTTTTTGGAACGATAACTTGTCCCCCATTCTTCTCAACCCTGGTTAACATACCTGTCAAATCGTCACCTCCATTTAGGTATACCAACACCCCATTGGCTGAAGGTTCGTACCCTTCACCTTTGGTGATAACACCAGAAGCAGTTTGACCATCGCCAGGGAAAATGCCCATTTCTAAACCTTGTACCTCAATTACTGCGATTTCGATGTCTAGTATTGCTTGGTAAAATGCCACTGCCCGGGTCATATCGGTGGCTGGTATCTCAAATATTGAGATAAAGCTCTTGTTTGATTGTGCATAAGAAGGACATAATGAGCTTGTTAATATCAGCACCGCTCCAATCCAATTAAACAAACTTGATTTCATGTTTTCTGTGTTTATGTTAGACATACCGCATAGATAAATCTCCCTTGGGCCATAAAATTGTAAAAGTGCGACAATTTTAACCTTTCGAATAAATAAGGGAGGATAATATCATTTGGTCATCATCAAAATAGCTCTTTGGGTTTATTCCTGTCAAGTCTTTGAAGTCCTTCGTGAAGTGAGCCTGGTCATAATATTCATTTTCATAAGCTACCTGAGTAAGTTTCTCCTCTTGATTATGAAGCATCATCTTCAAAGCAGCCTGTAAGCGGATAACTTTCCCCAGCTGCTTGGGACTAATTCCTACTTCTTTAGAGAATTTCCTTTCTAAACTCCGTCGCTGTGACACATCGTCCTTTAGTATTGATTGGATGGAAGCCTTACCTTTTGTTTGCTCTAGAGCTTCTACGGTAGACTTTACAATATTTTCGTGTACCACTTCTTTTGACAGTCGGTCTAACAAAAGGCTCTCAATAGCCTCTATTCTCACCTCTGTAGAAGCTGCTTCTACCATTTTTAATTCTAAATCCCTAACTGCTTCTGGATCAAATAGCATTGTAAGCGGTGTTTCCGTATCCGCCAACTCATGAATAGGAACATCGATAATATTAGCAAAACCATACGGGTAAAACCGAACTGCGAATGTATTCACATAACCAGTTGGTTGAACAAAATATGGCTTTGTAATCTGTCCAAAAACCATTGTCCTCGGTTGAATAATGTAGTCGGTATCAGAGGTGAACCTCTTTACACCCTCTCCCAGTATGAAACACATTTCGATACAACCATCCGGTATTATGCGCTGTTTAGGCGCCTCCATGTCTCCTGGCACTTCAAGCGTCCAGTAGCATTTCACTATGGCACTTAGGTCCGGGTGCGGATCGTAAGTTTGGTAATTCATATTAGAAATGATCGGGTTATTGACTAATTCTAACTCTAGATATGGACCGGACAAAGCCGTTATTGAAAGTTTTAATTATTGTTTGGCCAATCTTATACCGTTGACTAAATCATTAGTTTAGCATGAGTGAAGATAATAAGATTGACCGGATCAAACTAGTAACTTTTTTTTGAGGTGAGGCATATTACGCTTATGCGTAATATGGTTAGGATTCACCATTCTCTACCGCCTTTTTCAAAAGCTCCATTCCTCTTTGATTCATTGCGCTCATAGACTTCTTGGCACCAAAAACCCACATAAAAAACGCATCCACCTTGCCTGATGTTAAGTAAAAATCTTGGGTAACTTTGATATCCGCACCTACTTTCTGAAATCGATATTCGAAAACCGGCTTGGCCGTAAATGGCTTTTGGATATCGCATCCCATTTTCACATACTTCAACGGCTTGACCTCCTTTATCTCTTGGAATCCAACGTCCTTCCCTTTGTTGCCAACCCAATGGTATTGAGCACCTATGGCTCCATCTATTCCTTTAATTTCGATCTCTTGCGAAGGATCGGCCTCCAAGAAAGGAGACCAGGAAGGGAAATTCTTGAGAAACACCACTTGCTCATAAACATCTTCCAAGGAGCCATGGATAAGCACCTCTTTTTGGATGTGAATCTCTCGAAGTTTCTGTCCATTTGTGAATCCGATTCCAAAAGAAAGTGCCACCGTACTCGCTACTATTGATATAACCATCTTCTTGCTCATTTTCTTCAAACTGTTCATATAAAATCTATTTAAGAGCTGGTACAAAATCTAGCAATATGCCGTTCAAACCAACTCTTTTGTCATGGTCTTATTGATTCCAAATAAAACTTCACTGATTTAGTTTTCCATTGGAATTATCGAGCGCACCTCGACTGAACCTCCCATTTTTAGTATTGGACAGCCCTTTGCCATTTCGGTCGCTTCATCGATAGAGTTAGCTTTGACAATCATATTGCCGCCAAGGGTTTGGCTTTCTGATAAATGAATGCCGTCAGTTACAGAAAGATCAGCTTGTATTTTCTTTCCTTCAAATCCTAATTGGTTCGTGCTGACTAGTTTTTCTGAGATAGCGATGTTACCAATAAAAGTGCCCCAACTCTGCTTCATAGCTTGCATATCCTCAGCTGAAGGTTGCTTGCTAAAATCTGGTTGAAACCTGAAGACCATCATAAAATTCTGTTCCTTTTTCATTGTATTTTGTTTTACTGTTTAACAATGATTCAAAGGTATGAGAGGCCAAAATGGAAAATCTTTGCATATGACAAGAAAGCAAAAGCTACCAAAATTTCTTGTCCAATAGCTTTCTGTAAATGCTTAAGTGAAGGAAGATAATCGTAGCCGGCGCAAACGCTGGAATAAAACAAAATGGAAAAGTCGCTAGCACTTCTACACCCAATGCGCCAGTCTCTATACTCACTTTGGTCGAGTAGATCGCGGTAAATGAAGTAGCCAGAATATCTAAAAAGCCAAAGGTATTCCAGATTAGAGCAATAGCCTTTGTGTGTTTTGTCTTGTGCCGAATGGCCCTGGAAACCCAAAAACTACTACTGGCGGTGATTAGATCACCAGTCCCGGCTATCCACGCAAAAACTGGCGGCAGATGTCCGAATAGCATTAAGACTATGAAAACTCCACCAATGAACCGAAACCTATGAATATAAATTAGTTTATCGATTGGAATTGATTTCAGCAATTGACGGTAAAAGCCAGTATTGAATACAAATCCTATTAGAAACAGTAATAGTGGTAAAGTGCTAACCTTAATAATCTTTGGTGGCAACGTGTTTTCCTTAAAAAATCCGTTGAGCGATAGTCCCCCTACCACAACAAAATAAGTAGCATAGAAAATAATGATTCCATAAAACACCGTTCTCTTCTGTTTTGGTTTCACATGATCGCTAGCCATCTGTGCCAATAAATAAACAGGGAAGCAAATAGCTATCAGAAAAGCTATAGAGATATAAACTGGTACAGGTATATTCATCACATTAGGTTTTTAGCCACTTCACTTCGTATCCTACTTAACGAAGTATCGGTAATCCCCAAGTAAGTGGCTAGATGTTTCAAAGGAACATTATTAACCAGTTCCGGTTTTTCTTTTAACAAGCTCAGATAACGATCTTTTGCATGATCCGCTACTATAGAAATCGAATGGTTTTTGAGTTCGAAATAGTTTTGTACTAATCTCGTTCGACCCACTTCTCGGAAAGCCTCGATATGAAAGAGTTTCATAAAATCAGAGAACCTTATTTTCCAGCATCTTCCAGCGGTAAGCGCCTGGATAGGCTCTCGAGATGGTTTTTTCAGAAAGTACGAATACCAATCTATGACAATATCAGAGGGAGTAAAGAATTTTGAGGTGATATCATTTCCTTCCAAATCAATGGTGTAAGACCGAAGGAATCCTTCTTCGAGGAAATAATAAAAACTTGATGTCTTTCCTATTTCAATAAGGTATTCGTTTTTCTTAAACTGTACCTCTTCAAATTGTTCTAAGACCAGATCTAATTCTCCTTGGTTAAAACTCTCTGGCTTGAAAATGGTATGCAGGAATTCCTTATTCATACAGCAACAGCGATCAGTTAAACCCTAAATTCATTTTTTTATAAAGTTATTAACTGAATCATAAACTATGCTGATTCTCAAAGCTTCTTTAATTCTTTCTACGCTATGGGAGACCTAAGAGCCCACCAGAAAGCCAGCAGCGCCACGAAAAAGAGGATCAATACCATTTGCACCCTATTTTCTGAGTTGCTTCGACAATCACTAGAAAGAAAAACATATATCAATTTAGTAACGTCTCCTATCTGAAGAAATGAACCCCCAACATTTTAAACGGATACCTCTAAAGGTTAGTAATGTTGCAAACCATAAAATAACGATATCCAAAGTTCTTTACTCACGACAGTACCAACTCTCGCTGTTTATAATGTACATCACTGAGACTTCTTAGCTTCTCTGCTGCCTGCTCGGCAGTAATATCACGCTGTGGATTAGCAAACATCTCATAGCCGACCATAAATTTCTTCACCGTCGCTGATCGGAGAAGTGGTGGGTAAAAGCTCATGTGAAAGTGCCAATATTCATGATCCTGTCCATCTGTTGGTGCTTGATGTATACCCGCAGAATATGGAAATGAACACTCAAATAAGTTATCATACTTCACGGTAAGCTGTTTCAGCACCTTCGCAAAGTCAGCCTTTTGAGCAGCATTTAGCTCTTTGAGACTTCTTATTTGTTTTTTCGGAAGGATCATAGCCTCATAAGGCCATACCGCCCAAAACGGCACTAATGCAACAAAATATTCACTAGCATAGAGAATGCGTTCTTCATTTATCAACTCCTGCTCCACATACTCTTCCAGCATGCTCCTCTGCGTTTTTTCAAAGTATTGCTTTTGTCTTTCCGTCTTTTTCAGCACCTCAGTAGGAATAGAGCTTTGTGCCCAGATCTGTCCATGCGGATGCGGATTGCTACACCCCATGATTTCACCTTTATTCTCAAAAATTTGAACATGATTGATGCCTCCTCTATTTCCCAATTCACGGTATTCCTTTTGCCATAGGTCAATCACATTTGCAATGTCATCTACTTCCATCTCAGGAAGTGTCATAGCATGATTGGGAGAAAAACATATTACCCGAGCTATACCAGTCTCACCTTTTGCTTGTAACAAGCCTCTGCTCCAGTCATCGTTAGAGGTATCTGGTAGTAAGGCAGGAAAATCATTTGGGAAAGCATACACCTGCTCATACTTTTCAGTTTGCTCGCCACTTGCACGTGTATTCCCCGGACATAGATAGCAGTTGGGGTCATAGGAAGGCCGCTCCTCCTCATTTAAGGTCTCCACCTTTCCTTGCCAAGGACGTTTCGTTCGATGCGGTGAAACCAATATCCATTCACCAGTTAGAATGTTGAGTCTCCTATGAGGTTCCTCAGAAAAATTAAGTGCCACGATGATTTATCTTAATGTTGAAAGCTTGGTTATGTCTTGGTCCTACTCTGTCAATGTTACGAATGGTCGTCTAGACAGGACTTAGTTCATAAGACTCAATAACAGAAGTGCCTTCAGAGGCAATGGTCACGTAGTATGTCATTTCCTTGTCAAACTCTTCCTTATACGCCCTTGTTGCCTCGGTCACGAACTCTTCTATCTTTTCGGATAAAACAACATTAATCGTACAACCTCCAAAACCACCGCCCATCAGTCGAGCTCCAAGTACGTAGGGTTTGTCTTTGGTGAATTCTACTAGAAAGTCCAATTCGGGACAGCTCACTTCATACTCATTTTTCATGCCCTCATGGGCTTGATATAAAATCTGACCTATTCTTTCGAAATCCTTATGGTTCAAAGCGTCACACATAGCCTCTACGCGGTCGTTTTCCTCAATCACATACCTACATCTGCGGTATACAACAGGGTCCATATCGCCCTTTACCTTATCCAGTAGAGCAGGTGTTGCATCCCGCAGTGATTGAACAGCAGGGTCAATTTTGGCCATGATGCCTACACCTTCCTCACATTGCTGTCTCCTTACATTATACTCTGAAGAAGCCAGGTTATGACTTACGTTAGTATTACAGAGAACGATCTTATAGTTGTCGAGGTCTACCGGAAAATGATGATAACCCAGCGTTTTACAGTCTAACTTTATAGCGGCCATCTCCTTGCCCATAAGGTTAGCAAACTGATCCATGATACCACATTTAACGCCAGCATAGTTATGTTCTGCCATCTGGGCACATTTTGCCAGTTCTTTTCGAGAAAGTCCTAGCTCGTAAAGTTCATTAAGGGCAAAAGCTAAGCCACACTCTAACGCCGCGGAAGAAGACATTCCTGCGCCTTGTGGGATATCCCCTCCAAAAGCGACATTAAAAGCACCAAGACTGAGTCCCAATTTCTTTAACTCCGCCACGACTCCTAAGATATAATTCTGCCATCCTGGAGCCTGTTTTTCTATCTTATCGATATCAAAAGTATAACGTTCGTTAAAATCCAATGCGTGTACTTCGCAAGTCCGACCGGACAAAACAGGTGATATAGCAAAGTAGATATACTTGTTGATCGCTGTTGGTAATACAAAACCTTTGTTGTAATCCGTATGCTCACCGATGAGATTAATTCTACCCGGAGACTTTATCACTAAGCTAGGAAGATGTTCAAATCGCTCCTGAAACGCCAACTTAATATTCAATTGCTTTGCCATGACACTATACTTAAACGTGAGACTTATTTAAACGATTCAAAAATAAGTGTTGTTTTCACACTTAACAAATGTAGTTAATATACACGGTTTTACAAAGTACTATCTTGTGAACGCCAAATGAGTACTAGTTGTCCAGGGCTATGGGTTCCCAAACATAGATGGTCCATCGCTTCTATATCAAATCGACAAGATGATTACGCCCAAGATTTAGTTTGAATGACCTATCACTTAATTTTATATCCGTTCTTAAAATTGATTTGTACAATAGTGCTTTAGTCGCACTTACCGAATTAATGTGATATAATTTCAGCAGTAGTTGTCCATTAACTAGCTGGTTACTTTTATTTTATACAATCACTATCGTAATTTTAGCCCCAATAATGAGTCAATACAGAAATAGAACCCCCATACCTCTCGCAGTAGACTGCATCATTTTCGGATTTCACGACGGTAATTTGGAACTGCTTTTAGTGCACCGTGAAATTGAGCCAGACATTGGTAAGCCTTCTCTTATGGGAGGTTTTGTAGAACCAGAAGAAGACCTTTCGAAGGCAGCGGAGCGAGTACTTCATAAGTTAACGGGATTGCAACATGGCTACCTAGAGCAAGTCATGGCATTTGGTGATGTAGGGCGGGATTCTGTAGAAAGAGTGGTCAGTATTGTCTATTATGCTCTCATCAGGAAAGAGCAGTATGACCAAGAACTGGTCAAAAAACACAATGCTAAGTGGTATCCACTAAATGAATTGCCGGATATGATGTTTGACCATAAGGACATGGTCAGTATTGCGCTTGAAAGACTTAGACTGAAAGTAAAGACGGAACCTCTTGGTTTTAACCTGCTACCCCCAAAGTTTACTCAGTCTCAAATTCAAGAGCTATATGAAGCCATTCTAGGGGAAGAACTAGATAAGAGAAACTTCAGAAAGAAACTTACCTCTATGGAATTCTTGGTTAAACTAGATGAGAAAGACAAAACAGGTTCAAAGAGAGGTGCCTTCCTATATGAGTTTGATCAGGAAAAGTATCGATCACTTTCCAAACAAGGGTTTGGCTTCAAAGTGTAGGAGTTTTAGGACAACATGAGATCAGACTCAAATCACTTGCTCCTCGGTAGGCTCCTTATCTTTTTTTAATAGGTCTTTAGCTTGTGAAAGCCGTAATTCGGCTTTCATATACTTTCTCAAAACTACTTCAATAGGGAAAATCATCAGCGCCGTAAATACGTCAATGGCAAACTCCACAACAGGCGAGGAGACGGTGCCAAACCACCCCATAGCCACATTTTGTAATAGTTCAATAATAAAAACCAACGTTAAAAGGGTTAAGCCGTTAGTCACTAAAGTTGACCCCAACCGTTGTCTTCTGTTCATCTGTGCAGACACCACCACCAAAATAATAAAGAAAATCACCTGTGCGGCATAGAACCAAGTCGTCTCCCAATATGGAGGAGTGATGGTAAAATCAAACTTTTTTGTTTCTTGCACGCGTCCAAAGGCATCTCTAGAGCGCACCAATAATTGATAACTCCCTGGTGGAAGATAGTTAAACTCCAATTGATCGTCATTTGACCAGTTAGACCACGTATCGCTCAGCCCAACCAGTCGGTATTGGTATTCGACGTTCAGAAGTCCTAGATAATCCGGTCTTGATAAGTTGACAATTAGGGTGTTGTTGTTGTGAGCCAATTCAATACTGGTAGCTTGTGACAGCAGGCCTTTTCTGCTTTTTACTGATTTGATGAAAACCCTACTAATGTTTGCCAAACTATCGGTATTGGCCTGATTGTACTCCAAAATAGCCTCGCCGTTTTTCACCATCCATAACTTTGACTGGTGCTCACGAATATAACCCAGGTCGGGGAACATCGTCAAATAATGATAGGTCGTTACTTTCTTACTGGCATCAATGCTCACCCAAGCTTCGCCGTTAAACACCCAAAAAATTCCCAATGGCGACTTTAAGTGTTTCTGCGGCTTGCCTCCTATAAGCTGTTCAAAAGGTTCTAATTCCTGTACGCTATCTTTTCCGGGGTCAAAGTAGAAATATCCCTGTTTAGAGATCAAACACAATGTATCCGATATATTACCCATGCTTACTTCATCGAAGTACATGTTTGACATGGGGTAGCGTTTCACCTCAACTGCAAATGACGTGTCTATGGCAAGGAGATTATTCGTTCCTGCCATCCATAGTGTTGCACGATCTTGCAGATAGAAACTAAGTACGGGTTCTCTCACCGGTAAGACATTTACCAATGCCCATACATCAGATACTTCTTCATAAACCAGTATCTGATCATTATAGGTGCTCATTACCAATTGATTTTGTGACTCTAGTAGTTGGTAAGTTCTTACAGGCTCATCTATTACTAAAGTTGCTTGTCCGTTTTCAATCTCGTAAACCCCTGTCTTTGTGACCGCCAACACCTTGCTATTGAACGAGATGATTTCCTGACTCTTCACCGCCAGGCCTTGTATTGGTTCGTAAAATAGTTTTTCAGAGACTAACTCCTGACGAGTTCTTCTGACGTATTCGTTAGGCTTAGGTTTCCCAACAATCTGTTTACCATTATTGCTTAAGCGTATCTTTGATTTAATGCGCTTTGCTTGACTTACTGTTTTATCGGCCAGTGAGGTGGCTACTTCGGACACTTTATCACCAACATTGCTTAAGGTATTTTTAGCAGCTCTAGAAAAGCGTTTTAGATTAATTCCGACCTTCGATTTGGGTTCTTTTTTAGCCCTTTTCTTGCTTTTTTTTTGCTTGCTCTTCTTTTTTCGGCCCGAATTTTCTGTTGCCTTTTTAGGGGCTATTGTTTTAGCCTTAGAAGGAGTATCGATCTTTTTCTCGTAATATGCGACTGTCTTGTAGCTTGATTCTTTTTTCAAGAAAAAACCTCCTCTACTCGTACTCACGTAAAGGGTATCTTTCACAAAATTGACCGCAAGTATTTCTCCTTCTAGCCCAGGATAGTTGGCGTAATTACGAATCGGTAGAGACGGTGATATACGCGAAAAACCAAATTCGTGCGCTACCCATACCCCATTGTTGTTATCCGTACAAATAGCTCGTATTTCATTATCTGGAAGTCCTTTCAGGTTGTTGACATGCTCTAATACCTCATGCGAATTATAGACAAACAACTGAATACCATTGTCCTGTGTACTAACCACGTAAACACTATCATTAACCCATTGGGCGTCTTCAATTGCTATTTCGGCAAAATCATTTTCAACGGTTAGACGGCCTTCCTCCACAACATAGAGCATATTATCTTCCATCCCCATTAAGTACCGGCCCTTGCTTGAATGATAAGTTGTAAACAATACCTTTCCGCGATCTTTAGGTAAGTAATCTACGTTGGCTACCGTTCCGGTCATATCCAAAACTCTTGAGCTTGACTGAATGAAGAAGCTGTTATTGACGATAAAAGCAGACTCAAAACCAGTATCAAGGCTATCCTTCATCAATAACCGAGCCTTATCCAAGCCAGGGGTATATTCGAACAATTGACTCTGACTCAGGAAATAGAGCTTATTTTTAAATTGAAGGACCTGCGAAAATGTGGTTGACTTTTCACCGGGAAATGGATGCAAACTAGTAAATTGGCGCTTTCCCCGCCTATATGATATCTTACCAAAATCGCCTATACATCCTACATAGACCGTACTCAAACTATCAACTGCTACGCTTAGCGCAGCACCGGGTGTAGGATAATGATCCCAATATTTACCGTCATATTGCAGTATTCCGTATTGACTGGCACTAGTTAGTATACCTTCTTTGGTGAATGTAAGGTCAAAGCTTGCTACTTGTAGCTTGGAATCATTCGGTGTGTGATTGGAAATCCATAGATCACCTTTTTGTCCGTATAATGGAGAAACGCTGATCGCTAGGATGGTAAATAGCAGTGCCGAAATTTTCCAATTCATGCGTTAAATCTGGGTATTGGGTTTTTCAAACTTGATGAAATAGCCCTCCTTATCCAATTTGTCAATAAAGAAGTGTAACCTTTTCTGATCCTCGTCCTTAAGTGAATCCAAATTTGGATGAAACAGTCTGAAGTGTTCATGAGGAAATGGTTTATGAGGTTTATAATGATCCTCCCACTCGTATGCTGCTACTATTTCATCATCTTGATAATAGTATTTGAATTCCGAGGCCAAATGATCATCTTTCTCATTCATCAAATGACCACTGAACATTAAGTGATTGTGTATATCAAAATAGAAGTAGTCATCCCTTTCGAAGTGTGCCGTATAGGTCACTGAAACGATTTTCTTGAGAATACCATCCACAGAATATGCCCTTATTTTGAAAGTAGTATCTCCATGGATATAGTCATCTTCTTTGATGCTTATTCTTCTCCTTACATCTAGATTATGGACTTCTTCGTTGATTTTATCCACAACATGCTGAGCCTTATTTTTTAGCTTTTCTTCGCATGAGCTGAAGATCAAAAAAAGTACTACTATCGCTAAGGGTTGAATTGTGCGCATGTTGTTTATTCATTGGGTTCAACATGGAAATTAAAAAAATTATTTCAATTTCTCGTTTTTATGGTGTCGGTCTTTGTCTCTAATGTTCTTTTTTTCAAGATTCTTACGCATTGCATCTGTCAGGTCAACGCCTGTTTGATTTGCGAGGCATATCAGCACCCAAAGGACATCCGCCATTTCATCACCAAGATCTCTACCTTTATCAGATTCTTTAAAGGACTGTTCTCCATACTTACGAGCCATTAACCGAGCCAACTCCCCGACTTCTTCAGTTAGGATCGCCATATTGGTGAGTTCGTTGAAATACCGAACCCCTACTGTCTTTATCCAATGATCAACTGTGTCTTGTGCTTCCTTGATTGTCATTATTTCTTATCTTTTGAATCAATAATTATCGTCACCGGTCCATCATTGGTAAGCGAAACCTGCATATCAGCCCCAAATCTACCTGTCTGAATAGACTTTCCGAGTTTTGTTTCCGCTATGGTTATAAATTTCTCATAAAGTGGAATTGCTATCTGCGGCCCCGCCGCCTTCACATATGACGGTCGGTTACCCTTTTTAGTACTCGCATGGAGGGTAAACTGACTCACTAACAGTAGGTCACCGTTTGTGTCCAATAGACTTTTATTCATCACTCCATTTTCGTCATTGAAGATTCTTAAGTTTATGAGTTTATTGGTCAACCAGTCTATGTCTTCGTGCGTGTCTGCTTCTTCAATTCCAATTAACACCATCAACCCCTGATCAATCTGACCTATCACTTCCTGCTCTACCTCTACCCGAGCAGAGCTTACTCTCTGAATGACCAATATCATAGCACCTTTTTAAGTGTATCGAAAATAGCGTTTTCACTAACCATCAAAACCTGCATAGCCTTAGCATATTTTTCCAAAACCTCGTTTTGTGCATATGTGATAATAGTATCTTCACGCTTCTTTGCCCTGATTCGCTTCGCTACAATTGATTTCATGCGCTTAACGGCTCCCAAGTCTTCCATTATCACCACTAACCTAGGTATGGTAACCACAAATCTTTCTATCCCTTGCCAATACATAGCATCACTATCGGCATCCACTTCGATGGGAAATACATTTTGTTTTTCACGCTTAACCCAGTCTATCCATTCATTGGTAAATGACTGACTCGACGTTTTTGTAACATGAATAAAACAAACATCGAAACTATTGTCCATTTTTACCTTTCAACTTCTGATTTGATGTTTTATGAGCGCATATATAAAACAACTTTACGAGCTATTCCAAAAGTCAAC
>CAYMST010000110.1:0-1051 GCA_964393115.1 uncultured Roseivirgaceae bacterium
TAAATATTTACATACCGTTCTTTTATAACACATTAATCTAACCTATTAAGAAGATGCCTAATGATAAAATACTCAATTCACTATCGACTTTAACACCTAAAAACTCTAACAGCAGAATGGGAAGATTAGTTTATCGATTATTAATCAATAGGTTGACAAGAGACTGCGGAGTTAACAAAAGGTTAATTTTTACAGCACCTACGTTTTGAACAAAATAAAGGTTAATTAGTTAACCAATTTGATATTCAGACTCTATATGGCGCAAGAATATTACAGAGTTATCTTTCATTCTGCCCACTAAATAACATTCATATTTTAAGGCTACTACTTGGGCGAAAGTATTTATTGCATCATTTTTTAGTAAGCTAGTCAGGTAGTAACTGATCACTAAACGTTTTGTTGCTTGAAGTCCACTATTAATTCGTCGACAGACTTATGGTTACGGCCTGCCGCAGTCTTAAAATCTGATGGTACATTAAAAGCCCCCTTATTTATTCCTTCATATATTCCACCAATTACTTCCCCTAAGAATTCGCCTAGTTCTGCCTTCCTATCCTTATAATATTCAGTTATTGACATGGCTCGGTACTTAATTTCAGTTCCAAAGTGCGCATTAATACACTTTGCCAATCCAGATTGAGTAATTGGGTCCCCAGTCAGGTTATAAAGCTTATTTTCGTGTCCTTGGGTCGTGAGGACCTGAGCATATGCAAAAGCTAACTCACTTCGGCTTGTATAATTGCACAGACCTTCATTAGCGGAGTTTACGATTTCCCCGGCTGCCGCATAAGTTGGGATATATTCAAGATCTGGTTCCAAGTAAATTCCATTGCGACCTATCGTCCATGGGATTCCGCTATTTTTAACATCCTCTTCTGTTTGTCGATTACTATCGACAATAGGAGAAAAAAGACTTCCGGAATAGTCACCAACTACACTGGTGTAAACTAGTCGCTTTACTCCGGCCACTTTCGCAGCATCAATAACGTTTCGATGTTGTTGAATTCGCTTATCAGGAGCATCATTTCCGGATAAAAGAATTACGCTATCC
>CAYMST010000110.1:1078-5318 GCA_964393115.1 uncultured Roseivirgaceae bacterium
CCTCATGACCATTGTAATCACCTTTTCTCACCTCAATACCAGTTACTTTGACCTTCTCGGGTGTTCTCGCAATGCCTATCACATTTGTCTTTCCAATAGCACCAATTAATTCTTTAAGGATTGACGACCCTAGTTGCCCACTAGCTGATGTTACTGCTACTTTCATATCAGTTTACATTAACCTCTATTACAACTTTTCCGGCAAACGCATTGCTATCCATCTCAATATGAGCCTGCTGTAAGTCGTTAAAATTGAATACTTTATCTGTAATACTGCCGTAGCTACCATCTTCGACTTTTTTAATGATATCCTGAAGTTTCGGAGTATCGATTTCAGTGGTCAACTCCTCACTAGAATAAAAGTCAACTCTAGGGTCATTCAAAGCTGTCTTAAAATCTGCTGAAGGACTAGTTTTATAGCTATCGGCCAATGAACCAGCCAGACAAATACGGCCAATACTTGATAACATCGCTAAATCATCTTGTACGCTGCTTTCACTCACAACGGTATCCACGACACCATCCACACCTTCTGGCCAGATATCCTTTATTTGGTCTACCACAGTATCTCTGGATACTATCACTTTCTTCATGCCTGCAGCCAGAAGTTTATCCACTTTACCTGCGCTTCTGGTAATTCCAATAACCTCTCCTCCAAGATGATTGATTATTTGTGTAATGGCCAAGCCCAAAGCAGAAGCACCAGGACGTACCACAACTTTCGGTTTATTGGCATTACCCAACTTAAGTGCCTTAAAACAGCATCCCCAGGCAGTAAAGTAAGTTTCTGGTACCGCAGCCAATCTAATCCAATCTAGTGTTGTCGAAATCGGAAAAACATTATTTATCGGAACAACTGTTTTTTCTGCATAACTACCATCATAATTTCTACCCATACCACCCATGGCAGCCGCCACGATCTGACCTTCCTGAAGTTCCCCTCCTGGACAAGCCTCAACAACCCCTACACACTCAATGCCAATTACTCTGGGAAAGGGAACTGCATCACCCGATCCCCCCATTCTTGTCACTACCTCTGCTCTGTTCAAGCCAAAGGCCTTAATGGCAATCAACGCCTGACCAGAACTGGGTATCGGTTCATCTATTTCTTTCAATTCAAGTACTTCTGGTCCTCCTGGATTTGATATTACGTATGCTTTCATGTTTTTAGTTTATTTCAATTATTATCATGCCACCCGATGTTATTTGCAACAAGCTTATAATTCTAGGGATATTCAGTACAATAAGGTACGCTCATTACATAATTGCATGAAGTTAATATTACGCTATCGGAAATATTACCTATTCCGTAGTGCTTGCCTCAACTCAATGTCAGTCATATAAAACTTATCGATGAACTCCTTACCAAACTTTTGATATAATGCAGCACAAGACGGGTCGTGACGAACGTGATAGGCATATTGATAAATCTGACTACCAAGACCATGATAGACGGGCATCATATCTGTCGACTTTTCGTGCTTTGACCGGAAGTCTTCATCTAAAAGGTATCTTACCCCCCATTTCGCTATTTCGAGCGTGGTTAATTGATCATAATAAACCACATGCCCAAGTTCATGGGCTAATATCCCAACCTGCGCATCAAAGGGTAATGAACGAAGTAAAATCTCATCGAATTCAGTATCCGGAGCGTTGTTTAGTAGTACTCGATATTTACGCCCACTTCTAGACCCAAGCAGTGTTAAAAAATCAAAGTTGGACTCCATAGGTGCTCCCGATTGTGTAAGCACCATATCAACGGCCACATCTTTAAGTTCTGGATATGCTGAATATGCTAATAGGGCCTGTGTTTCAAACCCTTTTGGAAGTCCTTTATTGGTTCCCACGACCAACTTCAAACTGTCAACAGAATACTGATGATTCTCTAATGTATCCGGAAAATCGTACGCTTCTATGCTTGGTTCAACTTGCTCAGGTTCAACCTGCTGAATCAATACTAGTACACATACCACAATGATAAGGAGTAAAACACTTCCCAAGACCTTCAGTATTGTCTTCATATTATTTAGTCAACTTGCTTAAACACCTGAGGGTAAGATAAGAAAACTTTGCTTCCACCAACTCTTCTCATGATTCTTTTGAGCAATAATCGATAGCATTCCGTACGAATGGGAGTCAATATTCTATCCAACCGAATATTCATATCCAGTTTATCCCATTAAAGGTGCTACACTTTTAAGTGACCATCGCATTTCAATATGATAACATCAACATGACTTATTAATCACATTATAATGTAGCAGTAATGAACTAAGTATATCGATTTTAGCTACTTCACTAAAGGTAAATACCCATCAACATCGTCGTAAGCTATTTAGAAAGTTAAGACTTTGGTAAGTGACTTTTCATTGATCATTTCTTGTTCAAGTGAGGTTATTGGAATTGTCTTATAAGGTCTCAGCTGAAAGTTATTTTTAGCAGCGAATTCACTGGCTTCGCCAAGTACTTTTCCATTTCCTCCTGTTACCTGACTAATAAGCTCAACACTATTCTTTTTGGCAGCCTTTCGAAATTTACCCATCATCATGTTAATAATAAACTTCATGATCCCGGATAATTCAACGCCACACTTCCACATGTTCGCTGGATCTACAAATGCCACCGAAACTACCTTTTTAGGTTTAAGCTGAAGCGATTTTATTAATGTTTCCTTCCCAACTACGTCAAAAACATAATCCACAGATCTCTCTGACAGCACCTGGTCAAAAGACTGTTCGCGATAGTTAATGAATTTTTCTACGCCTATTGAGTCCAATACTTCCTCATCACGTCCACTAGCATTTGCAATAATCTTGAGACCCAACGCTTTCGCAATTTGTGTGGCAAGAAAACCTACACCTCCACCAGCTCCATGTATCAAAACCGTTTCACCAGTTTTAGCACCTAACGATAAAATAGACTCATAGGCCGTTAATAGAGGAAGGGCAATAGCTCCAGCATCGATTATGGACAAATGATCCGGGATCTTGGCGACATATGCTTCGTCAATAGTTATTTCTTCTGCCCACGTTCCAAAGTCATTGAAGTTACAATAGAAAAACACTTTATCACCTACCTGAAAACGTTCGGAGCCATTGTTATCAATCACCTCACCTGCACCGTCAACACCTCCAAACTGAAGGTCCTTATACTTTAAACCAGGAAACCCCTTTACCAAATCCATATCAGCTGGATTAATCCTACTCGAGGCCACTTTAATTTTTATTTCGTTTTCCTTTAAAACTGGTGAAGACACCTCCTTTAGTTGCAACGATGAAAAGTTCTTTCCTCCTTTTGATCTGACAAGTGCTAGCATTGTTTAATATGTGATTATAGAATATGTCGAGTCCCAAGTTCATAAGGACGTATCCAAAAATCACTACTTCGTATCAATAATTCAAGTAGTCTAAAAATGATGATATAGTCACAAAAAGATGACTTTTTACCTGGTTAGCTAAATAAGTAGAATATTTGTTCACAGATCAAAGTAGAACAAGAAAATATCACAAACGTCTATCATCAAAAAGCCTTCGTAATACTTGTTTAACCTTTTGTTAAGACATAGCTAAGCTATCCAAAATCAATTGCTGATCCGAATAATCACGAAACACAGTCTCAGCGCCAAGCTCAGTGAGTTTGCCGTCTCCTTCGGTATCTATTCCTATGAAGTGTATTCCTATGCTATGGCTAGTTAATAGATCCCATTTCCCGTCTCCGAAGTAGGTGATTTTTTCTGGTTTAGAACTTTCCTTAGTACCAAGTTGACGTATTACGTGCTTCGTAACTTCTGCTCTTGATTTGTAATGGTCACTATTTGAAAAACATATTCCATCTATGCTAATATCAATCGACGCAAGCTTTATAAGCGCAGCGGTCTTCCATGACCCGGTAGCAATTCCTACTTCAAAACCATCTTTGCTCGATAGAAAATCAAAGAAACATTTTGCTCCATTGATTTCTGAAAATTGATTTGGGTTATTCTGTCTTTCGTTTTGAAGCAACCTAAAAAAATTATTTCGCATATTGGAGTATTCTTGTTGCGTGGGCTCTCGTCCCAGTTCTCGAATCACAATTTCCTCTGTTATACCCCAGTCCGTTACATTGGTAAATTCTTCCCAATGCTCATGACTAATATCAATCCCAAAAGTCTGCTCAAACGATTTGATAAAACATTTGTCATCAACCTTTTTGGTATTAGTCAGCGTGCCATCTATATCAAATATTACGTAGTGCACTACTT
>CAYMST010000110.1:5351-14689 GCA_964393115.1 uncultured Roseivirgaceae bacterium
GCCCTTAAGCACAACCTAGAAAACAGTACCACAATTATCATTTCAAGTGTACTAGGATGTTTTTTAAGAACGATCCTTAATTTCCTATAGCCTTATCCGTTACATAAGCTCGCAAACTCTCTAATTGAAAATCGCTCATTTTTTCCAGAGGATAGTGTGGCATATAAGGCCTTGCTCCTGGCGAAGCATATGTCCCTTTTCTTACAATTTGATAAATAGACTTATTAGAGTCTTTAAATAGATTCTTTTTTAGGTACTTAAATGTCAATGGTGAGTCGTCGAGTATTATTCTGGAGACTCCATTTTGCGCATGACAGAATTGACAACTTTGTTTATAAACATTCTGTCCAACTTTCAGGTCAAAACCGCCAGCATACCCTTTCTTTTTGTCTTTCGGTGGATCAGAAAAGGTAGCATCAGAAGCCAAAGGGTAATACGTTTTGATTTTTGAAACCAGTTCCATATTCTGCTTTTTGTCAACAAGCGCGTTCTGAATTTGTTGTTCCAATTCTTGAGGTAAATCCAGCTCTTGATACTGAATTTGCAACGTCCAGAAATATGCCAGGATTGCATCTTCTTCCTCTTGCTTTAGACTTCGTCCTTGAGAACACTCTACAGCACATAATTGAATAGCACTTCTAATACTCTTATTGGCTTGTCGCACACGCTCGCCGTACTTGAGATAATAATCACCATTGTACCAGCTTTCTCGATTGACAATACCCCAAAAGGTACTTCCTTGCAAAAATGGTTTACCAAGAGTTTTTAGGTAAGGCAATCGGTCGTCTGGATTAGGATTTTTCAAGTCTGGATCTTCATTGATCAAGTTGTGACAACTAGTACAGTTGTAATACTTGCTAACTACTTTTGACTTATGTCCATCTGGCCACTTTGCAGTGCCTGTCAAGACTAATTGCTCACCTATCGAAGCAAGGGAACGATTGTCTATAAAATGGTCCGGAATACTATCACCCAAGGCAATTAATACCTCTTGTAAGGAATATGAATTTATATCACTGGAAGTTGTAAAACCAACGATACACAAGCAAAACCAAACCGTTAAACTAAATAATATTCCTCTTTTCATGTTTGTAAGTTCGCTTTTAATGGTCACCGCCCGCCGCGGCGCATCGGACAGAATTCCCGATTACTTCGTACGTCTTTTTCCTACTTGAAAGTTTCTCGTAATATTAAACCCTAAGCCAAAGTCACCATTACCCCATTTGCCCCTAGTCTCACGAAGAAATATAGATTCAGACATCCCACGGGCATTGGATAGATGCAATTGAAAAACATGTCCCTTGGTTTCAAACTCAAAACCAAAAGAAAGCGATTCTTGACGCTCGTGCGCCATGTCTCCGATCAGATGTTGATAATATTCCCCTTGGATAGCAATCGTTTTTGAAACTCTAAATCGAACCCCATATCCTAATAAGAACAGATCATTGCTTTCTTCCCTAGTGAGTACAAAGTTCTTGTGTGAAAAAACAGGCATTAGCTGAACAGACAGTCGATCCGAAATTTTCGAGGCAATTAGAATTTGCGTGTTGTACGAAAGTCGGTTAACCAGATAGTCATTTAATTCTTCAATTAGCCATCTACTTCCATTTACAGAAAGGTTTTGAAGCAAAGTCAACGTTACTGGAGACCCTTGTCGTTTTTGATCAATAGCCTTGTATTTTACATAGGTATCAAAAAGTTTGGTAGCATCATCAGAGGTTCTTCCACCACCGATTGTCAGTCGCTCAGTTAAGCCAAAATCTAACCCATATCTCACTATAGATTGATCCAAGCCATATAGCTCATAAAAGCCCTCATTTAAAAACCCAAAGCGGTGCGCAATAATAAATTTTAAGACACCCTTTTGCTCTACCTCTACTGAATGGCCGTTGATAATGCGGGTATCTTGAAATGTTCTTATCTCTTGACCTACGGCCAACCTTGTTATCCCTAAAAAGGATAAGAGAAGCATCAACCCGGTTTTAGTATTAGTTATTTTGAAATCCATTATTTATCCAACTTTCGATTTTGGCAATTGAACAATCGTCTAGCTTAGCCCCCCCTCTCGGCATTGGTGAAACTCCGGCTTCATGCTTAATCGCCTTTAGGAGACGACCGCTCCGAGCAATTTCAATAGCAGAAGTAATACTACTAAAATCAGTATTTGCTTGTCTAGTACTTGAATTGTGACATCCAGGGAACACGCAGTTGGCCATAAATATAGGAGCAACATCGTTTGAATAGCTCAGATCAGAAAAACAGGGTTCGTCCTTAGCAGCTTCCTCATCAACCTTTTTTTCTTCTTTGGGCGTTGGCAAGGCATCTTCCTGATTGCGATACTCACAGCTCAGTAGACTTAGATGAATAATGGCCAAAAGGATATAGTTTTTTTTCAACACGTTATTTTCAAAATATTATTTCTGGAAATATCATAATTCTGTTCGAGATATAAAAGCTTATTTCATATATCCGACACCAAAAAGACACTTACGAATCAATCACATAAAATATCTGTGAATCTTAAAGCAAGATCTATCGACCATCAATAGCGTCATATAATAGGTCAACGTAATTTTTCAAGTGATGAATCTTTTTGTTATCAGTCCCCAAAAAAAGTCATATCTCTTCCAGTCACCGTGTGTAGCTTGACTGCCACCGAAATAAGCCAAATAAAAATGACCTTCGGCGTAAACTTACATAGACAACAAAAAAACATAACTAATTACCAAGAATATATAAGAGTTTAATACACATAGCTGATTGAGTTTAATTCATTTTTAAAAATAGCATCCCAGTAGGATGCTTTTTTTTTATCCAAAACTTTGGGTCAAAAAAAAAGTCATACGTGTAGCTAAGAACTCTTTAATCGTCTTAATAGTCAGTGGATTAGTCTCACAAAAGTGGGATTAAAGCTTGAGCAACTTTATATTCCTTTGGTAGGGGCCAGATTTAACTTCTATGATATAAACTCCCGGACCTTCTGAGCTAAGTTCCATTTTATAGTCTTTACTACGTCTAGGGTTTTTCACTACTTGTTGACCAACCAACTTACCTTCAGTGTTAAACACGGTGATTTCAAAATCTTGGAGTTTCAGTTTGTTTTTACCAAACCTTAAAAAGATGGTATTCCCTACAATAGGGTTAGGGAATATTTCGATTTCGTTTTCAAATATGTCCTCCGCGTCCAAAATCACACTAGGATCGAACGCTAAAGAAAAATTAGGCACCCCATGTCCAAGTCGATTACTTGGAGAAGAACCCAGATGTCCAGATGCAATAATGGCCTTTTTTATTTCCTGAGCACTTAATTCAGGTCGAGCGTCCATTAGACCAGCCGCCAAACCAGCGATCAAAGGCGCTGCAAAGCTGGTTCCACTTGCGGTACTAATCTTACCAGAAGAGTTGAATACAACGGTTTGTGACCCTAAAGCGGCAATATCGGGTTTTATACGGCCATCCGCAGTTGGTCCAGGAGAACTAAAGGAGACTGCGGCCCTATTTGCATTAACAGCTCCTACGGCAAGCGTTGACTCAACATCCGCGGGAACCGTAATCTTCCCCCAGCTACCAGTACCCTCGTTGCCGGCTGAAACTACCACCAATATACCTTTACTGGAGGCAATATCGGCTGCCTTAGAAACGATCGCTGTATTACCATCTAAATCATCATGCTGATAAGAACTACTGCCATTATCAAAGCTGTAGTAGCCTAATGAGCTATTAATAATATCCACACCTAGACTATCAGCCCTTTCTGCTGCGATCAGCCAGTTGTATTCCTCTACATTATGCTCAGTGCTGATATCCTCTGTAATGTATAGGGCAAAATCTGCCTTATAAGCACCACCAGCGTAAGTCGATTTATATTTACCCCCAATACAAGACAGCACGTTGGTACCATGTCCTGAAGCTCGGTATACGTCCTTTCCATAAGTCACAAAATCGAAAGCATCGATAAGTCGGCCTTCTTCAAAAATAGGTTGAAAGCCAGCGGATTTGTTCACAAAGCTAAATCCAGCATCAAATACGGCTACAAAAATGCCACTTCCGTCATACCCTTTCTTGTGCATATCGTCAATGCCTATCTGCCCATTTTGACTTTTCGTGTTTTTACTATTACGGTTGTTAGATTGAGATACGTCTTGCCATGATGTAGTCGGTTCCACTGTAGACAATTCAGTGGTCAACCTGCTTCCAGGAGCAATCAGTCTTGATTCTTTAACGAAATCCAATTGAGTAACATCTGCTTGGGTAGAAGAATCCATCTCTACTAGCACGCCATTTAACCACTTTGACGCATAATACACCTTTGCACCGCTATTTTGAACAGCAGTTATGTATCCCACTACCACTGGTAGATCCTCCTCCGTTATGAGGACATCATTTTTCTCCCGTCGAGCAATTGATTTCTCTGAAAGAAAGGCACGGGGGTTATCAAGACTATACTGAGAACCTGACTTATCGTTGAAGAAAATAAAGAATCGATTTAAATCACCTGCTTTTTCTTTTTTCACTTCAGCTCCAAAGAGTGATGTTGATACTCCTGCGAATAACGCGCAGGCTAATACGATGATTCGATAGTCCTTATTCATTTCCATATTTTACGATTAGCTGGGATATTATTCGTCCTTTGTCATAAACTCTTCCGTCAACGCAGCTCCCTTCTTGAGTGCATAAAACGTACGTTTCGTAGTCTTTTGCCACGAGCCCAATGCCTTTGGCATAAAATTCTAACTTGACGTCCTTTCCTACCCGTGTGGAGTCCTCCCTAATTAGCGTCAGCTGTGCCAACTCATCAACGGGTTGCCCAGCGATAATGGTATCTTTTCTTAACCTTACCATTTCAAACTGCTGCGCTCTTTTACCATTAAGAGCATTTCCATCCCACTCTTTGACATCAGAAAATGGAAATGTCATTTTAATAATCGGGACTGAATTCTCAACGACTACTACCTTGGCATCATCTGCTCGTATAGTCCAAATGGAATCTAACTCCCACGCGGCCTGAACAGTATCTTGAGCAATATATCGGGCAAGACGATAATTCACTTGATTCGTTCCTAGTAATATTGAGTCCACCAATCTTTCCTGCAAGAAGTACCGGCTGGTATCTGGTCCAGAAGAAAAAAACTGAACTTCTTCTACTACGTACGTCTTAGTATCTCCAACTTTAAGAGGGAAGTACTCACTACCTATACGATCGTCGATGGGTTCTAACGTCTCATTGCAGGCTCCAATAAGTATCATTCCTAGAAGAAGTATTAGCGTTTGCTTCATATTTTATTCTATATTCATGGTTTTAGACGTGTTGAGCTTTTTATGGGTTGCAAAGCTAGCGTTTATCCAACCTCCTCCTACTACATCATCATCTTCATAAAATACCGCAGCTTGACCGGGAGCTATCGCATTTACACCCTTTCCAAAAAAGACTTTCATCGTATCTCCCACTTGTTCAATAACGGCCGGTGTGCCGCCATCGTTATACCTCACCTTAGTCACCGTGTCTAATCGTCCGTTTATGGATGGATATTTCCCCATTATCAAATCCTTGACGTACATCCCGTCACGCGACAGTTCATCAAAAGATCCCAAAACGACTCTATTTTTCTCTTTTTGAATTTCAATAACGTATGCGGGAAAACCTAGCGCAATACCCAAGCCTTTTCGCTGCCCCACGGTATAAAAAGGATACCCTTCGTGATGTCCCACGACGGTCCCATCTTCTAATACGAACTCACCACCTTTGACATTATCTTCCAGCTCCGGAATTCTTCGTTTCAAGAAACCACGGTAATCGTTGTCTGGCACAAAACATATTTCATATGACTCAGACTTATTGACCAGGTCGTAAAAACCCCGTTGTTTAGCTTCTTCCCGAATTTGATCCTTGGTCAACTGACCGAGTGGAAGTAGTGTCCGACTTAAACTTTCCTGTGATACTCCCCATAACGCATAAGACTGATCTTTTTTTGTATCGAGTCCCTTAGAAATGACATATCGGTCATTTTCATGACGTAAGTTGGCATAATGTCCCGTAGCAATAAATTCGCAGTCTAGCTTATCTCCTCGTCTAATCAAGGCGTCCCACTTGATATGGGTGTTGCAGAGTACACAAGGGTTTGGAGTTCGGCCAGCCAGATATTCTCCTGTAAAATGATTGATTACGTAATCACCAAACTCTTCACGAATATCAAGTATGTAGTGGGGGAACCCAAGTTGTACGGCTATATTGCGCGCATCGTTTATAGAATCTAAGCTACAGCAGCCTGTTTCCTTTTTTGTACCACCAGAACTTGCATAATCCCAGGTTTTCATTGTCATTCCGATCACTTCATAGCCTTGCTCATGAAGCATCACGGCAGCGAGGGAACTGTCTATCCCACCGCTCATCGCCATTAGTACTCTTCCTTTCTTACTCATTTACCTCTGCCGGATTCACAGTCCGGTTTAGTTAATAAACCACAAAAATAAGCCTCATTACTGCAATTAACTTTCTTATTTTCGCAGTTTAACATTAGAAATCGATAAGATAATCAAAAATGTCTTTAAAAACCTTTGTTAAGGTTGGCAATATCACCAACCTTACTGATGCTCGATATTGTGCCGGAATGGGTGTCAATCAACTTGGCTTCAATGTAGAAGATCCAAATTTCACTGTTGAAAAATTTAAAGAGATCACTGGCTGGCTGGAAGGCATTGAATATGTCGCAGAGTTTGATAAACTAGCCGCTGATAAAGTAATTACTGCTGTTGAACAGCTTGGTGTCAATTGGGTAGAGATACAAAATCCTGCACTAATAGGCCCTTTAAAAGATGCTGGGTATAACGTTATTTTGAACGTCCTAAATATCAGTGGATTTGATGCAGGTCAGCTTATTGAAGAGCTAAAAGATCATGTGAATATGTTCATTGCCCCTAAGGGATTCAAGGGGGATAAAGTGCTACAACACCTCATCACATATGATGGGGGTGGTTTCCCAGAAGATGAAAATATTAGGGGGTACTCTCTGAGTGGAGAAAATGAAGTTAAACCTGGCCTTAAGGACTTTGATGTTTTAATGGATGTTTTAGAGGCACTAGAGGAAACCGATTGACATGCCCCATAAGCAAGTACTCTTTGTTTGTACAGGTAATTACTACAGAAGTAGGTTCGCAGAGATTTACTTCAACTTTCTTATGCAAGGCAGCAATTGGTCTGCCTTTTCCAAAGGTTTTGTGGCCAATAACCCTAATAATATTGGAGCTATATCACCTCATACACTGGCTAAACTTAAGGAATATGACATTTCGATCCCAGTAAATTTAAAGTACCCGGAAAAATTAAGTCTTCAAGATATTCATTCTTGTGAAATGGTCGTCGCTGTACAAGAAAGGGAACATTTGCCTTTTGTTGAGAGGCAATTCCCCGAAATGATCGAGAAGTTCATCTTCTGGAATATAGATGATGTACACGACAACGCGCCAGACCAAGCGATTCCATTGCTAAAAAAAGAAGTAGAGAAACTCGTCGATGTACTTAATAGGTTTTAATGCATCACCTAAATTATCTGGTGATGACAGTTTTAACCGGCTCTCGGTTATTTATTGAAATGAAATAAATGCCATTTTGGATTCCTTCAAGGGGTAAAACTTCACGTTTGCTTCCAACTCCGCGCACCTTCATTATACGTTTACCATCGATATCAGTAAGCAGAATATTCTGAATTACTTGCTTCGAGGTAATGGTTAAAAAATTGGAGGAAGTGATCATCGGATTTGGATAAACAACCGAACCTGATTTCCTTGTTTTTTGATCTACGTCGGCAACAATATTTTGAAAAAACGGAACTTCAATTTCCACCACTTCACTGCTCGCGGATCGTCTCTGAGCTTCCCCTAGGGAGTATGCTCGATAAAAATAGGTTTTCGAAGCTTCAACATCTCTATCAATAAAGAAACCACGGTCTGAAGATATATTTGCTATCTGCGTATAATCTCCATCGCGCGAGGAAGCACGTTCGATAACGTAGCTTTTCCAATTGAGTTTAATTTTGGAAATGAAAACGTTAACCGCGTTTTCATTTTCAATAAATCTCAGGTTCACTCCGGGAGCTTCAGCGGCAATACTATTGCGCCAAACAATACCCGCATATGAAATAGTATCTATGGACAAACGACTTCCTGCTATATGACTAATGGCCACCTTGTCACCTGGAATATCAGCTAGCGAAGGACCATTTCTGAGATATCCCTGTTGCTGGCCGCTATTAGGATTTACTCTTTCATAGGTCGTCTTTACACCGCTCGAACTGATTCCTGCCACATAAGAAAGTTCGTCAAATGGATTCCATGACGCTACAAGAACACTACCGTCTGCTTCATTGAATGTTAAATTTGGATGCAGACTACTTTCGTCTCCCCTAACCGTATTAAAGTAAGGTCCGAAATAATTTGCATCATATTCTGTGGAGGTCAGTTCCTGAGATACCCAAAGCCCAACAGGGCCAGCAAATGCTGACCTAACATTTCCCGCAGCAGCTATCTTTCCTTCGGCAGAGATAATAAAATTAATGCCTTCATTTTGAATACTCAACCCAAGACGATTGCTTCCTGTGTTAATGGCGTTGTCCTTTGAAAAAGGTTCTCCAACAACATCACTCACCAGAATGCGTTTATCATAATCGCTTTCTGCATAATACAAGTAAAAAGAACCATCATGTGATTCAACTTTTGGGGTGCCTGCATGAAAATCTGTCAAATCACCATAAACCTGACTCCAAATTCCATTCTTAGTTCTCCATCGATACTTCGCGGTATTCTTTTCGTGTACCGGATTCCAAAAAGCAACAAGCACATTTCCTAATGAGTCAGCCGCGACATCTGGCATGTAAGCCCGGTTACCACCTAAATCGGCAACATCAGCAAATTTTTCCGGATGAATGAAGTGTGTAGAATCAGGATGTAAGTAGGTATACCACGAAGTCTTTGCTGCCCCAGTATTTCCTTTTTGAAAGACCAAATGAACCCTACCCCTATTATCAACTTGTACCCTAGGATTGTTAAAAGGTGTTGCCCCCTGAATGACTCTTTCATATGAGAGAGTAAACAACGGATCACCACCTTCATTATATTTTGCTGAACGATAGACACCACTACCTCGATCACTGTCAAAATAAACGATATGCAATTGACCGGCTTTATCAGCAGTCATATAATGATGTAAAGCAGACTCATTGACGATAACTTGCGCATGCGTATGAGCAGAAAGCAATAAACCAATTAATAAGGTTAGGCTGAATAGGCTTTTGTATTGCATATTTTTAATTTTTAAGATAATTTGAATTCAGTGCAAAAAAACT
>CAYMST010000111.1:0-14638 GCA_964393115.1 uncultured Roseivirgaceae bacterium
TATCTTATTAAACTTGGCATACTCATCGATTTGAGAATACGTATCCTTTAAGCTAGAGTAGCTTCCTTTATGCACCGCCTTTAACGCTTTACCAGACCCCATCTTTTCGGTTTTAATACGATTGCTGTTAATATGCAACTCACTTATAATCGGAACTGCACAGGTCACATCAGCCTCTTTATCTGTCATCTGATGATATACTGCAATTGGCGCTCCTTCAGGCCTGACTCCTTTACTGGACATAAAGCTCATAAGCTCACCAAAAAGCGCTTTCATTTCTTTATCGATTTCACCAGCAGGCATTGTGGATTGTATCCCCGCATAAGAGAACTCGCTAACATCAGTTAACGATATGTCCACAGTAAGCACCGGCTTTGATTCTACAAATTTCTTCAGTTTGGTCAAGCCTTTCTCAAAGTCAGGCCCTAGCATACCATCCATCATCAACCCAAATACTTTCTCAAAACCCGATAGTTCGGCATCAAAACCCCAAACTACTTTTGTTCCGTTATCTACCTCTGAGAGGCTTAATGTAGCATAAGAAACGCCCATACCTTCAAACTCAAGCTTTGACTTCACCTGCTCGTTAGACTTGGACTCCACGATTTCCTGACTCCCTACGCCTACTTCCTTGTTCTCGCTCTTCCAACTCATCTTGTGGCCCACACCTTGGTCTGGACCTTCGATTTTTTGCTCCATGTTAGGATCCCTTTCGAACCAAGGAGACCAAGTGTTAAAATTTTTGAAGGAGTTTAATTCTTCAAAAACTGAAGACGATTTGGCTTCAATCACAATTTCTCGCTCTACATGTACATCTCCAGGTAAGGACAGCACCACTACAACAATGACCGTTATAATGGCAGCGATGATTATTAATGCTTTTTTCATGATTTGATTGTTTTGTATTGTAAATACCAATATTTGTCCGCGAATGTAATCATGCCGACAGCTTATTTTGACAATTAAAATTACAAATTCGTTTACGAAAAATCCAAAAAAATATTTTTAGCGACAAAATAAGTGCTTACTTCATGTTCATAAACTTAAACATCAATTTTTCGTCCTTCAATTTCCTACACTGAAAATAAGGCTTATTTTTACGCCGCATAGATTCAATTAAAGACTTAATTAAACTGAAATATGGCAATTGTTAAAAAAGACGGTCCATTGAAAAGGTTTGAAAACTTTTTTGAGGGTTTTATCTTTTGGAGTAGATGGGTTCAAGCTCCTATGTATATGGGATTAATTCTGAGCTCTATGTTTTACATGATGGGGTTCTTTACTGAAATCCAACATCTATTTGAGTTAACGATTCACGGTGCTAAAGAGACAGACCTCATGCTCGGTATCTTGAGCTTGGTAGATATCTCGATGGTGATGAACCTAGTAGTAATTACTACCATAGGTGGGTACTCTATTTTTACCAGTAAAATTAATGTTGATCAGCACGAAGACAAACCGCTCTGGTTAGAGGATCTAGATGCAGGACAACTGAAAATAAAGCTAGCCACTTCTTTGGCTTCGATTTCTGGAGTACAATTGCTTAAAACATTCATTGACTACAGAGAAGCCGTTGATAAGCAATCTTCCGAAGGTATTATCATGGAGATTGTTATCCATGTGGTATTTATTTTATCAGCGTTATTACTATCAGTGACAGAAAAAACAATTCACTCATACCCTCACGGCAGTCATGCCAAGGTAGAAGTCGGTGGAACAGAAGAGGAAGATAAGCACAAGAAACAAGGTCATTAATTAGAAACCATTTTCTAAATGAAGACCCTTAAGGCCAATTTGCAAAGCGAATTGGCCTTTTTAGCATAATGTAATTTTAGCATGTCAATCAACAGAAATACTTACCTTGATCTAAAGACACAGTACGATGAAAACTATGGTAAGCTGGAGAGTCAACATAAGGTAATCGGTACGATCAGGGTCATCCTACTTTTAATCACCATATATTCAGGATACCGATTTCTGGCTTACTTAGAATTATTACCCCTCATCATATCCATCGTGGGAACCTTCATTTTTTTATGGCTTATGCGAAAGCACGAGACCGTCTTATGGGCCAAAAAAGTAAATAAGCGGCTATCTACTATAAATCAACAAGAAGCCAATTTTATAGAAAAACAAGAAGGCCCACTAGATACTGGCACAGCGTTTATCGACCCTAAGCACATTAATTCATTTGACTTGGATATCTATGGCCAGAAATCTCTTTACCATCATCTGAATAGGACCGCCACGTGGCAAGGAAGCCGAATCTTGGCAGATCAACTGGCCCATCCAGATGTAAGCGCCATTGAACCAAATCAGGTTGCGGTCAAAGAGTTAGCGAATAAACTAGATTGGCGACAACGTTTTCAAGCCATCGCAACGGAGATAAATGATTCAAAAGAAAAGTCAGAGGGCATTATTGACTGGGCCAGTGCCGAAGAAAATGATCTTTCGCAGTTTCAAATAGTAATGGCTTACATACTACCAGCATTATTGATTATCACCACTACAGCCAAGTTTGGTTTCGGACTTAGTATCCCTAATAATGTATTGTTTCTGATAATATCTGGTAACCTAGTGGCCTTGAGCTCTCATATTAAGCGAATTAAAATCTTTATGGATCACTATTCACAGATCGACAGGTCATTAAAATATTACACCCGATTAGTAGAGCTTATCGAGCAGGAAGAGTTCCAATCGGACAAACTAAAAAGGTTGCAAGCAAACTTCTTGGGGAAGACAAAAACGTCTGTACTTTTCAAACAGCTCTCAGCGCACTTCTTAAAAATGGATAGTGTAGTTAATCTCCTTTCTCCGTTCCTCAATGGTACGGTACAATACCACGTACACGTTCTAAACAGTATCCTTAAATGGAAAAAGCAGCATCATGAAAATGTTACCACCTGGCTAACAAGCATTGGAGAGTTAGAGGCGCTTTCCAGCCTTGCTAACTTTTCGGCCAATAATCCCACCTATACTTTTCCTCAGCTAATCGCAAAAAAAGAAGTAAACTTCAAGGCGTTAGGTCATCCATTGATCAATAGTAAAAAAAGGATTTGTAATGATATTCATTTTAAGGAAAATGGTTTCGTATTGCTCACTGGGTCTAATATGTCAGGAAAAAGTACTTTTTTGCGATCTATTGGGTTGAATATGGTTTTAGCGAGGGTTGGAGCACCAGTATGCGCCCATGCCGCGGAGGTTTATCCATTTCCCGTTCTGGTATCGATGAGGCAAACAGACTCGTTAACAGATGGTGAATCTTACTTCTTTGCAGAAGTAAAAAGGCTTCAAATGATTGTCAACAAACTACAAGATCAGCCAGCATTAATACTACTCGATGAGATTTTAAGAGGTACAAATTCGGACGATAAGCGAAGTGGTACTGTCGGGTACATAAAAAAGCTGTTATCACATAATGCCATGGGGATCATAGCCACACATGATCTAAGCGTATGCGAGATAACAGCAGACTATCCAGAGAAATTAACGAACAAACACTTTGAAGTTGAAATAACAGATGATGAACTTCATTTTGACTACAAATTGCGAGATGGAATATGCAAGAATAAAAGTGCTACTTTCATCATGAAAAAAATGAATATTGTAAACGAAGTCTAGGCCTCATCTGCTTCCTCATTAACCTTCAGATTTTTCTGATTAAGACGCCTATAAAGCTCGGGTGAAAATTTCTCAATAGAATTGTTTGAATGCTATAATACAAAAAGGATGGCTTTAAAATTATATGTAAACGAACAAGATGATGAACTTGATTTTTCAAGAATGGAAGAGTTATACAACCTCAGAGGTGGCCGTCCAGATGAACCACACCGTCATGACTTTTACACCATTCTAGTTACCGAAAAGGCAGTAGGTACGCACATGATTGACTTCAAGTCATTTGATTTAGGAGAAAGACAAGCCTACTTCATCAGCCCGGGTCAAGTCCATCAGCTTATTGAAGAAGAGAAATCACATGGTTATGCTATTAAATTCAGTGATGGCTTTTTGACCAAAAACGATATCCCACTTCATTTTATTCAATCACTCAACCTGTTCCGTAACTACGGTGATACACCTCCCATTGTGTTTGACGACAGGGGCTTCGAAAAAATCTGCTGGTACCTTGAAGAAATTGAAGAATTCGTTGTCAGCAAGCCTAATCATTGGACTCAAGCAGTCGGAGCATTAGTTAAGCTATTGCTTATTCGCTGTAAAAACCAATGCAATCTGTTTGACGAAAATACCCAAGTACATGAAGCCGGCAACAGTATCCTTATTCGCTACAAGGCGCTCATCGAAGACAATTTTAAAAACTGGCACAGTACAGGACGATATGCCGAGGCACTTTTCATCTCACCAGACCATCTAAATAAATCTATCAAAGCACTTATTGGTAAAACAGCCAAAGAGCTCATTCAAGCCAGGATTACCCTGGAGGCCAAAAGGTTACTTAAGTTCTCACCGCTCAGTGTTAAGGAGATTGCTTTTGAACTAGGATTTAGCGATCAGGCCAATTTTGGTGCTTTTTTTAAGAAATGTACCGGTTATTCTCCCATTCAATTTCAGAATACCGGATTTTAACCAAACGACCACGCTTTTTCACCATCACCTATCCAGTGGATTACCGTTTATATAGATGTAAACAAATAAATAGTATCATGAATCGTAAAGAGTTTATCACCAAAACATTAGCTGCTGGTGCTGCGGCTTCATTAGGAGCATCTTCCCTCAACGCCAAAAATGTAAAGGTCAAAAACTCAGATTACGATCGATTGATGCAGCAAGTAGGTTATAATCATTTACCCAATAAAAAGGAGGAAACAATGAATTCAGTATTGCATCGAGCGGATACCAGAGGGCATGCCGACCATGGATGGCTTAATTCTCATCACACCTTTAGCTTTGCTAATTATTACAATCCTGAAAGAACACATTTTGGAGTGCTTCGTGTCCTAAATGACGATCGTGTCGCTGCAGGCAAAGGTTTTGGTACACACCCACATGATAATATGGAAATTATCTCCATCCCATTAGAAGGTGACTTGGAGCATAAAGACAGCATGGGTAACAAAGCAGTGATCAAACAGGGTGATGTACAAGTTATGAGTGCTGGTACCGGAATTTTCCATAGTGAATACAATAAAAATACCGATCAGGAAGTGAAGTTTTTGCAGATATGGGTTTTTCCGAACGCAAAGAATGTGTCTCCAAGGTATGATCAAATAACACTGAACACTGATCAATTAAACAATCAGTTTCATCAGATATTATCTCCAATTCCAGAGGATGATGGGGTCTGGATCCATCAAAATGCCTGGTTTCATATGGCCAACTTTGATAAGGGAGTAAGCGACACCTATACCTTCAAGGATCCTAAGAACGGACTATACACTTTTGTCCTTGACGGAGACATAGTCGTTGGTAAGCAGCATTTATCTAAAAGAGATGGATATGGTCTTTGGAATACCGATAACGTAACCTTTGAAGCAAGTACCGATGCCAAAGTGTTATTAATGGAAGTTCCCATGTCTATATAGACAACAGCAGGTCCTAATTTGGTTCTATGGAATCCAGAAGATCCTTAGTTGGTTTAAGCGAAGTATTGCTGGATTTATATCAACTCTTACATAGACTTCATTAGGACCTGACTGCCATCATTTTTCCGATGGTAAGCTTAGAATCATCCCCTAAGCAGTCTTTGAATAGCTATCTCTGAGCGGAAAGGTTCTTTAGGTTTAAGTAATTTTCAGTACATTGCCTGTTACACTCATTTTGATTTCGAACGCGATATGAAGTATTTGGAATCAACTAAACACCAAACCTAATGTAACACGATGAACCAAACACTAACTGAGCGTGCTCATATCCCCAAATCAGCCACCAATATTTGGATAAGTATAGTCGGGCTTCTTTGCTTCATAGCAAGTATGGAATATGTTCGCATTTATCAAGTAAGCAATTTTAATGGAGCCGTATTAGGCATGTTGTCTATCGCTTTCCCAATAGTTATTTTAGAATATATTTTTCTAAAAACCCACAAAAGAGAGGCCGTTGGCCTGGCATCGACATGGCATAGCGTAAATGCCGTTAGAGTGCTCGTTAAACTCATCGGCTTATATGGAACCTTTGGATTAGTCTCTTTAGTATATTGGTCTTTTCCAGAATATCATGGAAGCTTCTATACCCCTTTTTGGAACCTATTACGTCAGTTCTTACCTTGGGTTCTCGGCTTGTCTGTCCCTTACTTCGTTCTACTAGATGCAAAGCTTCAAAAGCCAAAAGAAGCCTACTACCACGCAGGATTGTTATTTCTAGGTCAATGGAGAAAAGTTGATTATCCACTGGTAAAGAATCACTTTAGAGGATGGGTGGTGAAACTATTCTTTCTGCCCCTAATGTTTATATACCTACAAGGTAATATGAGTACTATCAAAAGAAACTCCTTTAGCAGTATAATCGATAACTTTTCGTTTGGCGCCTTCTACGACTACATGTACAACTACCTGTTTACCATAGACTTAGTATATGTATGTGTAGGTTATGCACTTACCTTAAAAATATTAGACAACCATATTCGTTCCGCAGAACCAACATTCTTCGGCTGGGGAATCGCCTTATTCTGCTATCAACCGTTTTGGAGTTTAATCGGCGGACAATACTTGAAATATGACAATAACTATTTTTGGGGCAATCTGCTGAATGGTGAACCCTTTTGGTATGTAGTCTGGGGCAGTTCCATTCTGATCCTAATTGGCATATACGTCTGGGCTACGGTTCCATTTGGCATCCGTTTCTCAAACCTGACACATAGAGGTATAATAACCAATGGACCGTACCGTTTTATGCGACACCCAGCCTACGTAAGTAAAAACATCTCATGGTGGCTAATTAGTGTTCCATTTATTCACCAATCTAGTCCAACAGAAGCCATTCGCTTGAGTCTATTGCTACTGGGGGTCAACACGATTTATTTCTTTCGAGCGAGGACGGAAGAAAAGCATCTATCACAAGACCCCATATACATACAATACGCCATGGCAATTAATGCGAAAGGTGTGTTTAGTGGATTGTTTAAGTTTTTTCCCTTCTTAAAGTATAACCCTGCTAGGTATGGAATTGACGTAGATCGAGACAATCCTTTAAAATCAAGTAGTCAGAAAAACAAAGGATTATGATAAGTGTATATAAAAAGAAGGCTTTAATTTGCGTCAATAACAACACCAATAATTATCCGATTATCACAAATCAAAAAAATTAATATTTTTACCCTAAGAAAGTTAAAGTTAGTAGCTTTATAAAAACCAGTTATTAAAACTTGATCGTAAAGATCAACCAAAACCATCGCTTATGAGTGTTCAAAAAATTGACGTGGTGGCCATTAAAAGGGCGCTACATACTCGTTATGACAAGATCACTAAAGAAGAAGTCAATGAAGTGCTAGGATTATTTCCGGCAAAAACGACATTGCCTCAAATTGCTGACTTCTTTGGCGTACATGAAGGAACCATTTCGGACTGGAAAGCCGGTCGAAATGAACCCCATGGTGCCAATAAAATGGTATTTAACTACTTAATGTTTAAGTACGGTATCAAACCGATTCGTGAAGCTATTGATGCCACCGATGTAGTACCAAGTGGAAAAGAAAAATTCATCCCACTTAAGAGCTTTGACGAAAAAAGTTTGGCTAAAACCAAGGAGAAGAAAGTGATTAAGGACATTGAGAAAATCCTTAGTAAGTATAAGATGGAAATAGCGGAAACCGCTTAAGCGAAGGATTGTCAACCCTCCAAAAGGAGATCCATTGGATTTTGTGAAAACAAGTATTTGCTGGACTTATATTAGATCAAGTACACATTTTAAAACGCCATGAATAAAACAATTGGAGGTATCGTGACCATCTCAAAATTAGTAACAATATCTTTTTTCATATCATTCAAGTACAACGATATAGGCTATTGCGTTTCCTTTGAGTTGATAACTTAAAAAACGTGATATATTTAATAAATTGAAGCAATAACAATGGAGTTTATTAGAGAGTTATTTGAGTTCATGGCGGCCAGAAAAAAGTTTTGGCTAGTACCTATAATAATTATCCTGTTATTATTTGGAGCCATTATAGTAATAGGAGGTAGTTCTGCAATTGCACCGTTTATTTATACGATATTTTAGAAGTAACTCAACCTGTCTCATAAGTTTATATAGCGGACTGATCACCTATTGGTTGGTAGTGTTTAAAAACACAATATACTTGTTCACAACCACTGAATATTTTAACGTTTTCGACTACTAGATGTAATTTACAAACACAATAACCTGTTTTAATGTTGCCTACGTGAAACTAGATTTTCATTTTTCTAACCACACAAAACAAATTCTTTTGAGGTGCTATCGCAAACATATTTTCCGGTCTGCACAACCAGTCAACCGAGGTGTTAAGCGCTAAAAAAAATGGTTTTATCAAATAGCCCCCCTTTCTACACAGAAAAACACCTCAGCAGCTTGGAAAGTTGTTTTTTTTTCATAATTTAACGTTAAACAACAATAATTATACAAGCTATCGTTTTTACTATGAACACTAAAATTGAACGAATTATTCAACCCAATAAAGCAAAGAACTTGAAATTACTATTTAAATCATGCCAAATAAATTAGTCTACAACGTTTAGTAGCAAATATTTCCAAAATAATGAAGACAAAAGAGCAACTCGAAGAGGAGGCTAAGGGATATTTTATGTCTTATCCGAAGGAGAATATCTTTCTAATCACGGCCGATGGGCTTTTTTTTAGAGAGGTAGAAGGACCAGCAGCTAAAAAATACGCAGAGCGAAAAGGCATCGAAATTTTTGAGGTCACTCGGCCCGGCACACAGAAAAAAACTCGTAAAAAAACCGTTAGCCGAAAGAAAAAAGAAACCGAACCGTTGAAAAAAGATCAGAAAGAGGAAACTAAAAATTTAAACAAAGAATAAATTATGGCATTACCTGGCGTAAATATTAACATTCAACAAGGTGAAGTCGGAGCTAGTCCTGTTAATGATGGAATCATGGGAATGATTCTAGCGGGGCCTGGAGCTACTACAATAGGACCTAAGCTCATTACAAACTTTGAAAAAATTTTCGAGGCAGAAATCGACGGAGGGTTTGGTTTAACCAAAGATCAAGACCTTGATGCGATAGACCAAATAAAAGCCTTTTATACGACAGCACCCATAGGCACTCAACTATTTGTAACTTTAGTTGATCCTGCAACTAAAATGTCCGATGCCTTGCAATCATCCAATCCAGAACCTGAAGAAGAAAACGCAGCACCTCAAAAAGACAACAGTGCTATTGCGAATCTTCTCAGCTTTGCAGAAGGCGCGATAAAAATGTGGGGGATAAGTCTTACCGCTGGTAATGCTGTTGATGAAATTAATAGTGCCGTCACGTTGGCTCATGACGTTTGCGAGAAAGCCGCACTTATACATCGCCCTTGTAGAGCACTCATTGGAGCTTTTGGATTTTCATCTGATGTCCAAAGCTTGCCTTCATTTAAAAATAGTGATAAGAATCGCGTAGGAGCAGTCTTAGGGGCCGCCAATACGAATGGCTATCCGGCATTGGGGCTTACGCTTGGACAATTCGCCAACCGACCGGTCCAGCGAAAAATAAGCAGAGTTAAAGACGGTTCTTTACCCCTTGATAAAGCCTATTTATCAGATGGTAAACCAGTCGAAGACTACAGATCAGCCTTTCAAGCGATTCACGAAAAGAATTACATATTCTTTAGAACATACCAAGAAAAATCTGGGTATTTCTACAATAGTGATGTTGCTTGTACCGAGCAGAATGATGTGTTTGGTTTCTTAGCCATGGGAAGAGTAATAGACAAAGCACACAGAATAGCATATGCCACTTTTATCAATGAAATAGAAGATGATCTAGACGTAGACACCAATGGATTTCTTTCACCGGTTGTAGTAAAAGGCTACCAACAAAAAATCACATCTGCTCTAGAAGTTGCCATGGCAGGTGAAGTATCTGGTGTAGAAGCTTTTGTGGACGGTGCTCAGAATATCCTCCAATCCAACAAAGTAAGTGTGAATATTTTTATTCGCCCGAAGGGTTACAGCTCAGAAATTCAAGTAAACCTTGGCTTCCTTGCAGCCGCCAACTAGAACTTAAACATCTAAAAAAAAAATCATGTCTATATTACCTAGAGTAAATATAACTATTGGAAACGGTGCCCTAGGAGGAGCAGTTGAGATTAATGATGGTATCATGGGAATGGTATTGTTTGGTCCTCTTGTTGGAAGTGGAGCATCAGAAGCCCTACCAATCGAAGAACCTGTGTTGCTTAACAGCTTAGATGATGCCGTTCAAAAAGGCATTACATCGTCTTACGCTTCAGACGCATATGACCAAATTAAGGACTTCTATCTGGCGGCAGGAACCAATACACAATTGTGGGTTGTGCTGGTCAACCATACGACCACAATGAGTACTGCCACCGATTATGACATAACTGCTGCAGCGGTTAAAATGTTGGAAAAAGCTGCGGGAGATATTAAAATGTGGGGAATTTCAAGGTTCCCGCCAGAAACGTATGCCCCTGCAGCCAGCAACCAACTAGACCCAGATGTTACCGCGGCGGTGACAAAAGCACAAGTAATCTGTGATAAATTCGCAGAAAATCACATGCCTTGTAGAGCTATAGTTGGCGCTAGAGGCTTCACAGGAGCACTCGAAGATTTAGAGGACTTTTCCATAAGAACAGATAACCGTGTGGGAGTAGTGCTGGGCTCCACCTCAAAAAAAGGGTATCCCGCAGTTGGTTTTACCCTAGGCTACTTCGCTAATAGACCTGTACAACGAAAGATAAGCAGAGTCAAGGATGGTAGCTTACCGCTAACTGAAGCTTACTTTAGTAACCCAGACACCACTGATGGGGCGATAAATAAAAAAGTACAGGAATTCGAAAATGCTTTCGAATACATCCACGACAGAGGATATATCTTTTTCCGTACTATCCCAGAAAAAAGTGGTTACTTCTTCAATAGTGATCCCTCGTGTTCACCTTCTACAGATGACTATAGCTTCTTGTCAAGAGGTAGAGTAATTGATAAAGCGCATAGAATTGCTTATGCCACTTTTATCAATGAAATAGAAGACGATGTTGAAATTGACGAAAATGGGTATTTATCTCCTGTTGTAGCCAAGGGCTATCAGCAAAAAATGACTAGCGCTATAGAAGTAGCCATGGCTGGTGAGATTTCAGGAGTAGAAGTACTTGTCAACCCGGCGCAACAAATTGCTATTACCAAAAAAGTAGAAGTATCTGTTTCTATCCTTCCTAAGGGCTATAGTTCACGAATCGACGTAACTCTAGGATTCAACACTGGCAACTAAAAAATTAACAATCAACACGAAATTAAAATAAGAATATTATGGCTTTTGATTCTTCAGAATATGCTTGGAGCGATGTCAAATTAGAACTAGGTGGTAGAATTGTAACCGGTATCACCGGAGTAAAGTACGGCGTACGACGCACCGTAACCAAGCTTTATGCAGCGGGTGATGAGCCGTTTGCCAAAAACAAAGGAAACAAGGACTATGTCGGTGAAGTAAAGGTTCGGCAGTCAGAGCTGGAAGCACTGATCAAATCTGCTCAAGAGGGAGGTTTTAACGACCCTACAGATGTTACGTTTGACATTGTGGTCACCTATGCAAAAGACGTAACAGACTTGATTGTTACCGATATCCTCGAAAACTGTGATATCACTGAGTTTGATAAGGAGCTTAATCAAAATGACCCAGGAATGGAAATCACCCTTCCATTGGACATTGGAAAGATCAAGTTTGGAAAGTAATTTTCTCTTTTGAGAAATATTGAGCAAAAATTAATTGAATGAGCAAACCAAGTGCCAAACAAATTGCTGAATGGAAATCGTCTTTCGGCAATTTGTTCCTAATAAAAATTGAAGACGAAGAGCTTTATTTAAAGGATCCCTACACTGACGAAGGTATTATCAAGTTGGCCATTTCAGCAGCTAGAGCTGGTGGTATGGTTCAATATACCCTAGCTATCGTGAATAACTGTCTCATACATGGAAATCGCAATATCTTAAATGATGTCGGAAGTATTGAGGCGATTCGAAAACAAATAGCGGAAGTGGTGGAACCACCCATAACCGAAGTGGTCAAAAAAGACGACCAATTTGAAATTTCTAGTGAGGGCGTTAGGCTTGAGTTTAGACTACCTACTCGAGAGGACCTGATAGTTTCGGAATCTCGCAATCCTGGCGGAATGCCGCTTGAGACAGAGATTGCACTACTTCGACTTTGTGCTATTGATCTGGATAAGTTTGATGATGCTAGAAAATCGAATACCCGCGCTTGGCTAGGAATAGTACTAGAAGCAAACGCCATCAAAGAAGAGAAAAGGGCTACCGTGGTAAAGCTCTAGAGGGTGCTAGAAAACGTAAGTTTTCTGACTGGGTTCTCATGAACCATATGTTGAGGTATCACCTTGGCATCCGACCAGAAGAACTAGATGACGAACAGTGGGCTATTGCTTGGGAAAGCCTTAAGATGATAAAAGAAAAGGAAAAAGAATCCAATTTGAACCAATTGAATAATTTGTTTGGTGGCAGGAGATAACGATATATCAAAAATATTTGATGCATTCATAAAGAAGGCCGATTCAATCACATTTGTCAATGATGCCTTATTCGAAATGGGCAATAGCTTAGGTCAAATGGATATTCAGGTCAAAGGAACATCGACTGAACTTGCTGGTTCGGCGACAAGTTTTACCGATCTCCAAGTCAACCTTGAAGAAGTAAATTCCTCTTATGAGACATTGGCTATACGGTTGGAACGGGTCTCAAGAGCTACAAATTTATTCTTTGAAAAAGTTTCTAAGTTAGATAAAGGTTTTTCAGAGCTTTTATCATTCACCAGCAATTCCAATAAACCTTCAACTGATGGGGTAGAGAATATCGGTGAGACTCTTTCAAAAGAAATTTCTAAGTCCATAACCAAAGCATTTGAGGACAACGCTGCCAAAGAGGAGAAGAAAGCAAATCGGCAAGAGAGAATAGATCAGTTCAAAAAAGTTTTTCTCCCGCAGAAAGGAGGAGATGGAAATAAGAGTGCGAAATCGGGAAGCGTTCCGGGACTTCAAGGGTTTGGACGGCTGGCTAAACTCGGATCAAGGGCCAATCTTATTTCCTTAATCGCTCAAGAAACTGTTAATCTCGGGGTTGAAGCCAGTAATGCAGCTCGAAAACTAGAACAAACTCGATTTGAATTCGAAGCAATTACCGGTTCAGGAGATGTTAGCCCTCTGATTTCGGGATTCCAGGATTTATCGTTTAATTCCGTATTCACCAGCGATGAAGTCAATGAAAATGCAAAAACATTGCTTGGGTATGGAGTCTCTCAACAGCAGGTCACCCCTATCTTAAAAAACCTAGGGGATGTTTCTTTAGGCAACAACGACAAGATGCAGAAGCTGGTCAAGGTCATGGGCTCAGTATCCAACGAAGGAGTACTCACATCTGATACGTTAAAAGCACTGAGTGATTTAGGGTTTAACCCGCTAAAAGCGATATCAGATTCCACCGGCACTTCTTTAACTGAACTAAAACACCAGTTAAATAGTGGGAAAATATCATTCGATCAAGTGTCGATGGCACTCAATACCGTCACGACTAAAGGTGGTCAGTTTCATCTTGGTATGCAAAAGGCAATGGACACAACCAACGGGTCTTTAAAAGCACTTGAAGGACAGGTGTCGGTTCTTACTTCCAAAATATTAACGCCAATTGGAGACTTTATTAACGATAGGATACTAGATGTATCAGCACTTTCTAAAATCCTAGGAGGAATCAATGAAGCCCTTCTACCTGAAGATGTAAAAAAAGCGAAAGAACACGCAGAAGCCGTAAAATCCAAAGAAAGCAGCGACCATTTCCTTCAGAAGATTCAACCAGATTTTATTGAATTACAAAATCTTAACAAACTAGAAGAAAGAGAAGGAAGATTAACTGTAGAAGACTCTGATCGCAGAGATGAATTGATTAATAAACTGGGAAAAGCAATACCAGAAGCCGTTTCTGTCGGAGGTTTCGATTTCGACACCAAAAAGGTGACCTCGGTAGATGAGGATATCATTCAAAACCGTCTTAATGAAGAACGGTCCAACAAAACCAAATCGACAAGTGATATTCGAGAGTTTCGACAAGAGGAGCTTGACAAAACTTCTAAACAAATAGAGCTTTTAAAACGAGTTCAAGGAGCTAAAGATTTAGATATTAAAACTGATCGTGAATTTCAATCTATGTTCGGTTCCATGGAATTTATGAAAGACATCACAAAAGAGTCTAGAAAAGTAAGGAACGGTAGACGGACTATTGACGGAAGGATGGCTGATAATATCCACAATGACTTTAATCTATCGACAAACGCTTCTCGAGCAGCGATCTCTAAAAAAATGGAGGAATTAGCACAAGAGCAATCAAATCTTCTAGAAGCAAAACGAATTGAAACTACAGGTCTATCTTCTGAAAAAGCTGCTCTGAAAGAAGGGGTTTCTTCCAATACGATGAGAACTATCTTAGATATTCAAGATAAACATCTATCGCGAGAAATCG
>CAYMST010000112.1:0-14463 GCA_964393115.1 uncultured Roseivirgaceae bacterium
AACACTTTAAGTCTGTCTATGAGATTATGGTGCAAAGAGGAGTTTCACTGCCTAAAGAAATAGGACAGGATATTTACGTGAAGCAACTTGTTGACCACTGTCGTTCTGGGAGAGAAGAGCGTTTTCTTGATAGGCTACTTTTGGCATCAGTAGTGGAGACAAGAGGGGCGGAACGTTTTCGACTGGTATATGAAGCCTTAGAAGAAGTTACGATAAAGGAATTTTACCGTAAATTGTGGGCATCTGAAGCTCGACACGGTGAAATCTTTGTGCAAATGGCCTTAAATTATTTCGAAGAAAACATTGTTTTTGCCAGACTGCAAGAAATTAACGAATTTGAAGCCTCAGTCATAAACTCATTGCCCATCAAACCTGCATTACATTGAAAGAGTTCGATTTCTTTAAGCTCAATAAGGATCTGACACCAGAAAAAGGTGATTTACTTATTTCCGAGCCATTCATGCCGGACCCGAACTTTTCGAGAACTGTTGTGTTGCTTTGTGAACATGATGAAAACGGGTCTTTTGGTTTTGTACTTAATCAGCAATCATCGGTTTGTCTGGATGAATTGATTGATAAAGTGAAGAATTTCAATGAACCCGTCTTTATTGGTGGTCCGGTCCAACAAGATACAGTACACGTATTACATCGTAATTCTACTCTGAAAGACTCTAGCAATCAGGTGAAAGGAGATATTTATTGGGGAGGAGACTTTGAAAAGATATTAACTAATATCAATGAGAACGCCTTAGTAAAAAAAGACTATAAGTTTTTCGTT
Source organism: uncultured Roseivirgaceae bacterium (assembly GCA_964393115.1). Classification (GTDB taxonomy): domain Bacteria; phylum Bacteroidota; class Bacteroidia; order Cytophagales; family Cyclobacteriaceae; genus CAYMST01. The sequence goes on from CAYMST010000112.1 coordinate 779, forward strand.
GGTTATTCGGGCTGGGCAGCTGGACAACTAAAAAGTGAAATTGAAGCCAACTCTTGGATCATTTATAAACATACCAGTGTGCATCATATTTTGGATTTACCACATTCAGAATTGTGGAAAGCTGTTTTAAAAGATCTTGGTGGCAGATTTAAATTAATGTCTAACTATCCTGTGGATCCTCGTTTGAATTAGATAATGTCTTCAATTTCAATTATCTTCACCTTTTATTCGGATTATAATTTAAAATCATGAGTATTGAAGATGTGCAAGCGGGTGAGTTGAAAAACGAACTTGTTCAGTCAGAAAATGAATCTAAGACTGAAAACGTTCAGAGCGAGTCTGAATCAAACAAGGAAGAAACGGTAACTGATTCAGTAGAACATAACGTGTCTGATGGTAGTGAAGTTTCTGGTAATGAAGCGGAAACCAACGCTGATGAGACCCAAAGGGAGGTTGCTACTGAACCTACCGAAAATGAAGTTACAAATGAGGAGTCTGTAGCTGAAGAACCTACTGAATCGGCAGATGAGCATGTCGAAGAAATAGAAGAACACGAGGAAATCGAAATAGTCGATTACGAAAAACTCACCAAGCCTCAGTTGTTCATAGAACTTAAGAAATTATCGGAAGTTAAAAATGTTCCCGGCCTTGACCGTCCGTTAAAGGAGATAAAAGTTGTATTTGATGGCTATGTAAGGGATGAGAGACAACAAGCATTCGATCGATATATCGCTGATGGTGGTGACAAAGAAGGTTTTGAATACCATGGTGAAGCTGTAGATAATCAATTTGATCAACTGCATAAACAGCTGAGAGAGAAAAAACATCAGTATTTTGTGGATGTTGAAAAGTCGAAAGAACGAAATCTAGAGCGAAAAAACACTCTTCTTGAGGAACTTCGAGTACTTGTGGATGGTGAAGAGACCAATGCAAGTCTTGAGGCCTTGAAAAAAATACAGGATGAATGGAAAGAAATAGGACCTGTTCATCAGCAGCATAACAAAACGCTTTGGGCAAATTACAACGCTCTTATTACACGCTTCTATGACAATAGAAGTATTTATTTTGAACTTAAGGAATTAGATCGCAAAAAGAATCTCAAGTCCAAACTTGCAATCTGCGAAAGAGCAGAAGAGCTGTCGAAGCTTGAAAATGTAAAAGAAGCGGTCAAGGAACTTAACGTTTTACATGACGAGTTTAAGCATATTGGCCCGATACCAAAAGAAGATCAAGAGCCAGTTTGGCAGCGGTTTAAAGCCGCATCGGATCTAATCTACTCGAAACGTAAGGAACTCGTTGAACAGCTGAAATTCCAGCTGCAAGAGAACCTAGCTAAAAAGGAAGTGATCATTGGTAAAGTCCTTGAGTACACAGAATTTGATTCCGATCGTATTAACGAGTGGAATAAAAAGACCAAGGAAATCCTCGAAATACAAAAGGAGTGGGAAGTAATTGGTGCCGTTCCGAAAGAAGTATCTAAAGAGACCAATAAGAAATTCTGGTCCACGTTTAAAGTATTCTTTCATAACAAGAGTGAGTTCTTTAAAAAGCTTGAGGGGCAGCGCAAAGAGAATTTAGCGAAAAAAGAAGAGCTGGTCGTTAAAGCAGAGGCTTTGAGTGAGAGTTCGGACTGGGAAAAAACTGCTGAAGAGCTGAAAGTATTGCAACGCGCTTGGAAGGAGATAGGGCCAGTGCCGGAAAAATTTAAAGATAGCGTCTACGAGAAATTTAAAGCCGCTTGTGACAGTTTCTTTAACAGAAAAAGAGAACAGAACAAGGAGGCTGAAAAAGAGTATTACGACAACATGGAGGCCAAGGAAAAGGTGCTTAAAGAGATGGAAGCGCTTTGTGAGTTGGATGATTTTGGTTTGGACCAGGTGTATGACATGCAAGAGAGATACTCTTCTATAGGTTTCGTGCCAAAGAATGCTATTCGAAAGATGCAGGATAAGTATAATGAGACCATAGATATGCTGGAAAAAAAGGTTGAGACAGCTTACCCTGATCTGGCAGAAGACTTTAAGTTCCAAGTAAGACTGAAAAAACTTAAATCAGGTCCAAACGCTGGTAAAAAATTGAATAGAAAAGAATCGGATATCAAAAAGAAGATTCAAAATTTATCCAATGACATTACCAATTGGAGGACCAATATGGAGTTCTTCTCGAGATCAAAAGGTTCTCAGTCCTTAAAAGGAGAGATGGAATTGAAGATAAAATATGCTGAGGATGAGTTAGAGACGCTTAGGTCGCAACTAAAAATGATAAGAAGAGGAAAAAAATCTTATTAAGTACTTGCGATTAAAGAATAATGCGTTAAGTTTGCGCCACGATTTCGGATAACGAGGTCGAGTTCTTTGAAAAAGCCTCCTTAGCTCAGCTGGTAGAGCAACTGACTTGTAATCAGTAGGTCGTTGGTTCGATCCCGACAGGAGGCTCGAAAAAGAGAAAACAAACCCGCTTCGGCGGGTTTTTTTATGTTTAAATTTTGATGGGAAAAGGCAGTGATTCAAGCGATAGGTAATGCCTTTTCATCTGCTTCTTTTGACCAGTGAGGGATATTGGATGATTGACCGTTATTCTTGTATACTTTGTTTGTTGTGTTTGTAGTCCTTGAGAAAACGATTTTTAGTTATATCATAGTAGGGGTTGCGATTAGTTTTTGAATTTATTCAGTATTTGCCAATAGAAATATAAATCCAAGTAAGAGTGGTTTCTAAGGTGTTTGTTGTTTATTGCTTCGTGATTCCGTTTAGTGTAATCTTTAGTAGGTTATGAATGATTATTCTTAGTTTGATGTAAGTAATAAACTCGAGTTTGTATTGTTGTTGATTTCTAAAAACTTATTCTAGCGCGATATGAACTAAAAAATGATGTGTATTTTCCTTAACAAGTCATTGACTAACCGTCCGCAATCGAGCGCTGCTAGTCCCGTGTTTTTTACCTAGCAGTAACAAGGAACATAATGTGTCTTTATACTCCACAAATGATAATAGAAGGTTTTTACGCCATTCAAAAGAATGTTTTAGAGGTTTATATTGTTATTACCAGACGTTTTACCGTTTCGCAACAGGGCTTACTAAAACTCGTTTTAAACAATAACTTTTATAGAGGTGATGAAGAAATTTAATTTTGGTGAGATGAACTCACTTTATATTAGACGCTCTACCGAACCAGGACTTTATTTAGCCTTAACAGAGACTGAAGAGGATCGGGAAGAAGTGGTTTTGCTACCCAATAAATACATCACATCAGAAATGAAGGTGGGTCAGTTAGTGGATGTTTTTTTGTACTTTGATTCGGAAGATAGACCGATTGCCACTACACTTACGCCTAAGGTGCAGCTTGGTGAGTTTGCCTATCTTGAGGTAAAGGAAACCACACAGTTTGGTTCCTTTGTGGATTGGGGGCTAGAGAAAGATCTTTTCGTGCCTTTTCGTGAACAGAAAAGAAAAATGATAGCTGGACGTCACTATATTGTATTTCTGTATATCGACGGTCAAACAGATCGGTTGACAGGGTCTGCTAAGTTGGAGCAGTTCTTTGAAGTGGACAAGGTAAAGGTTAATGAGGGCGATAAAGTTTCACTTCTTGTTTGGGAGCATTCTGATATTGGGATAAAAGTAATTGTCAACAATTGTTATAAGGGGTTAGTGTATGACGACTCAGTCTATGAAGATGTTAACATAGGAGATAGGAAGGATGGATACGTCGCAAAGGTTCGAGAGGATAAGAAGTTAGATATTACATTCCAGGCTCATGGATTAAGAGCCATTGATGTGAACACAGAGAGAATTTTGACCGCTTTGAAAGAAAATGAAGGGTACCTACCGCTGAATGATAAAAGTAGTCCTGATGAGGTTTCCACAGGGCTTCAAATGAGTAAAAAGAGCTTTAAAAAAGCCATTGGAGCGCTTTATAAGGGTAGACAAATAAATATTGAGTCTGACGGTATTCGGTTGTTGTAAGGAGGGTGAATAAGTCAACCAACGACCACGTCATCAGGGGAGGATGTGGTTGTCGTAGGCGAAACTAACCAGGTGCGACAAGCTTTTTACATTAAATCGCTTATACAAAGGTAGAATACGTTTCTCAATAGCGCTTTGTGACACGTTTAACTCCAATGCTATTTGTTTAAATGTAAAACCTTTTGCTACGTAATTGAGTGCTTCTTTTTCTTTTCCCGAGATGGTTAGGTCCTTGAATATTGTTTTGTTAAGTGCTTCTTCGAATTCGTCTTTATCTGGGCCATATCCAGAGTACCTCATTACATTGCCGAACCTAAGGCTATGATCGACCTGAAATCTCCCAATAATAGCTCTTACAGCGCCACCTGATCCATCGAAAACTCTTACCGTTGCCTTGACAGGTACTTCATGACCGTCTTTGTGATTCATTTTAAACTCAATGGCAAACCCATAGCTTTCGAGTTTTGTTTTTTTGCCTAAAATAAACATCAGTGCTTTGTCGTTCAGCTCGTGCACGAAAGTGGCGTATTTAGGGGCGGACATGTTGGTGATGGCTAACATATTTATTTCTTTGGCCTTATACCCTAAGGTGTCTTCCCATCCTTTTGCATATAGCATCCGGCCTTCTTCAAAACTATAGATGTAAACGCCTTCGTTCGGGAATGTTGGTACTGTTTGGTCATAAAACTTATAGGCCTCGCTCGCAGGGTTGCACGGGGCATCAGTTATGTAGCTTTGGGAATAGTCTCCGATACTCATACTTTCTCAATTTTGCCTTGGCAAATGAACCTCAATTTAAACAGAAATGCGATTATACCAATTTAATTAGTTTAATGGAATTATCAGTGTGAGGTTCCTTTCATTTACCTGCGGAAAAACACAGTTGATTTAGTTTTTGTTACCACCTACTATTGTATAGAGTTAAAACAATTATTTGTTGGATGTTATTTTTAATGTTTAATGATAATTTGTTTTTATTCTAAAACCAACGATTATCTGGTTTTTGTGACTTTTTAAAAAGATTAATTTTTTTGTATTTGTCACTGACCAAAAACTCTCTATCTATTATCATTGCTCGAAATAAGCTATGTTAGAACTAGGGCTAGGGTTGAGTCTGATGAAATCAATGTCGTTCTCAACTCCGATCCCTTGTGCTAAGAATTTCTCCCACCTTATTTCCTTGAGTGGATCCCATCTTCCTACAACCCATACTATATTCAGCTCTGATAATTTTGATTTGATTTTTTGCGCATCAGGGTGTTCGTTGATAATGGATTCTATATCGGCTACACTTACGATGTCCGATATGTTTCCGCCTGGGTTTATGTCGTCAACGACAACATAGTCAGCATTTTCCCAGTTCCAAAGTCTTCGTCTAGAGTTGTCTCTTCCACTAGATAATTCACCCAGTAGTTTTGTGAACGTAATGTAGGAGCACTTTTTGTGTTGGATGGCTTTTTCAGTGGCAAGGGCTACACCTAGGCTGGTTTTTCCGCTTCCTTGATCGCCGAACAATAAAAAATGCCCAAACTTATCCTGTTTGATTTTATAGGAGATTTTGCTTTTGTTTTCATTAGAGATTGGTAGGTTCCATTGGCTTAAACGGAACTGGAAAGGGAATGCTGCCTCTTGAAGGTACATTTTAGTAAGAAACCAATGCTGGGTAGGGTATGATAGTGCCAATATGAGGGATAGGAATACAAGTTTAGTGAGTTTACTGGGCTGAGAGAGTAGGGCAAAGGTCCATGCTCCAAAAAAGAAAAATAGAACATCAGTGCCAGTGTCAAATACGATATTTGATATATCGTGTGGGAACTCGGGCGTTTGGTGAAGGGAAGCGATCACGTTATAGATTTCAAATAGTAGCCAAATGCAAGGAATGACTAGGGATGCTGTTAAAACTGACTTCTTAGCGTCCATCCAGTTGGCAAGGAGTCTATATAGGATTGTAGCGGGGAAAAACCCTAGTGAGAAATGACCAAACTGATTGGCTAGCCAGGCATAGGTTAAGGAGATTCCTCTTTGTGAGTCTTTGCCTATAAGGTCGTAGTGTAGTTGCTGTAATACCTCGTGTACTGATATGTCTACCATTGGTTATGAATTTAAAATAATTTTGTATTTAAATATTGCGTTTAATAACACTGTTATTATGGTGTGTATTTCAGTGTTATATGAATTTCGTAAGAATTGCGATGAATTGCGAATTTTGTGGGTTAAATTGTTTTTTACTCGTTGTCTATTGTTATTTTTTTTGCATTTTTTTTCGCTCTTGCCGGCTGTTTGTGAAGAGTTGGGAAGTGTGATTTAATAACCGTAGATAATAAGCTTATAGCAGCTCTAGTAATGGTTTATGATATGCACAATTTGTGACCTTTGATTATGACGATTAAGTATATTTTTTACGCGTATTAACCTAGTTATAGAGCTAGGAAAAAATAATAAATTGCCAATAAACCGTAGATGGATTAAGATTATCTCTTCAATACTGGACATAGGTATGCACTTTGCTACATTGCAGCAATTGACAAGTTGATTGAAGTTCTGAGGCTAGTCCAAATGAACGAGTTTTGAAATAAAAACTACACTGATCCGGTAATTTGGTTTTTGTGAGGTTTCGCTTTTGTCTCAAAAAAGACGTTCTCATGTAAACTGTTGTAAAGAGTTGCAAAAAGAAGTTAAAGAGTTGTTAGATAGAAAATAGATTCTTCTAACTTAACCTAAATTGTTTACCATACAAGTAACCAAATTAAAAATTTGAAATAGGCAGAAACTTAATATTCTCAGCTACTTATTTTAAAGTTGATGAGTTTTCGCGATTTCATTCGGCACGCCACAGCGGGCAATAACCATTTCAAACAAACGAATACATGCAAACATTAAAATTATCTTTCAGCGTACTCCTTATAATTTTTGTGAGTCAACATTCTTTTGGACAAGACTTTCCCGGGTTAGATAAAAGTCCAGCGGATATTTCTTATTTTCCAACAAGAGGTGCTGAACGTACCTCAAGAGTAATTTACAGCAGGCCCCAAAAGAAGGGACGCAAAGTTTTTGGCTCATTAGTTCCCTTTGGTAAAGTTTGGAGAGCAGGAGCTAACGAGGCAACTGAGATAACTTTTTATAAGGACGTACAAGTCGGGGGACAATCTGTTTCTGCAGGTTCCTATGCGCTTTTTATCATTCCAAATGAGCAATCTTGGACAATTGTGCTTAACTCCGCCTTGCATCAATGGGGAGCTTACTCATACGATAAGTCAAAGGATGTGGTGAGAGTGGACGCTAAAGTGCAGAAGGCGAAATCAACAATTGAGTCGTTTGGTATTAAATTTTCAGGAAGCGGGGATTTGATGATCGGTTGGGATGATACTTATGTGTCTGTTCCTATTAAATAAAAATATAACTCTGCAAGCATGTATAAAATGCTTGCAGAGTTATTAGTTTGAACTGTTTCAAGGTGCTTTCTACTTTGGGCATCCTCTAATCCACACGGCGTTTTAGGTAATCTGTTATCCCCGTTGACTACCTTTTTATAGTTCTTATTGAAAAGCAATTAAGCAATATTGGTGAAAACTTGCTGGACATCATCGTCGTCTTCGATCTTATCGAGCATTTTTTCAATCTCCTCGAGTTGCTCTTCTGAGTACTCTTGTGGTGAAGTAGGTATTCTTTGTAAGCTCGATTTTTTCAGTTCAATGTTTCTGGTTTCTAGAGCCTTACTTAGGTTTCCAAAATTGGTGTAGTCTCCGGTAATATAAATCATACCTTCATTTTCATCAATTTCTTCCAATCCATCATCTATTAACTCTAGCTCAAGTTCCTCGATATCGATACCCTCAGTTTTCTCGAATTCGAACACCGCTTTTCGGTTAAACATAAACTCAAGAGATCCTGTAGGAACCACACCACCACCGGCTTTGCTGAGGTAAGCTTTTACATTGGCCACCGTTCTATTGGTGTTATCGGTAGCGCATTCAATAAAAACAAGAACACCAAAAGGACCTTTACCTTCATAATTTACTTCAGTGTATTCCGCGGCATCCTTACCCGTTGCTCTTTTGATAGCGTTTTCAATATTATCCTTTGGCATATTTTGAGCCTTGGCATTTTGAATCGCTGTTCTCAGTTTTGCATTCATTTCTGGATCAGGACCTCCATCTTTTGCCGCAACGGTAATGGATTTGGCCAGCTTTGGAAAAACTCTGGACATTTTCCCCCAACGAGCTTCTTTTGCTGCTCTTCTATATTCAAACGCTCTTCCCATCGAAGTTTTTCCGTCAAATTTAATGTAGGTCTTCATACATTTGAAAAAAAGATGAAAAAATGAAGCACGATGGCTCTATTGAGCAATGTGTTTATAGTTGGTTTTAAATAAAAGACTCACAAAGCAGAGACAGTAAAAGATGATATGAATTGGTTATTGTTCTTGGATATCGTTCTACTTTTTCTACACACAGGAATCGTATTGTTTTCTCTTGTTGGGTGGATGTTTTCAAAGACTCGAAAACTTCATGGTTACGCTATATGCGTAATCCTTGCCGGTTGGTTGATTATTGGTGCAATAAAAGGACATGTAGGATATTGTTTTTTAACAGATATCCATTGGGATATAAAGCGGGAACTGGGACAAAGAAACTTGCCGTCTTCGTTTACTCAGTACTTGATACAGGAAATTTTGCAAACTAAAATCACGCGAAAGTTAGCTGATATTATTACCATCTTGGGTGTTGTGATTCCAGTCCTAGGTTCATTGACCATTTTCCTTTTAAAAAGGACATTCAATATTCACTCTAAGTAAATCAAGAAAAGTTGCTCTTTTTTATTATTTGTAAATTTTATTCTCTTCCTTCAGAAATGCCTTTCCTCTGATTAATACTATTTTGACTATTTTCTGTCTATTTTATACAGAAGATTTCTGCAAGTTGAATTAGTAAAGTGCAATTCATATTTTGGTTGAATTCAGTTAAATGACTGAATAGAAAACTATCTAAAAACTTAAATGAAAGCTGATTTATTTACAGGTTCCGAAAGATTCGGTATAAAAAGACCTGTGCGAAAAACAAACCACGAGATTCGTGGCGTAGTAAAGGTACTGCTCTTGAGCAGTTGGGCATTTGCCTTCGTATTTCATTCAATCCACGCACAAACATTCGAGTTCGAAAAAGAACAAGTAGTCAACAACGCGGTCAAGTGGTGGGCCAAGGACATTGCTGATGTCAATGGTGATGGGTTTAATGATTTTTTCGTCTACAACGACGGTAACGGTGGCTGGATGGGCTGGTACGAATACAAACAAAATGGATCATTTACCAAACATGTGATTGCTAATAACGGTCCTACAGGTGGTTCATTTGCGGCGGGCGACGTTGAGGGCGCAGATTTTGACAACGATGGAGACATTGATATTCTCGGGTTCGTTGAAAGTGGAAAAAATCGGAAGGTATATTGGTATGAAAACCCAAGTTGGAAATCACACTATATTGGTGATTACGGACAGTACTTAAAGGATGTTGAGGTCACTGATTTTAATCAGGACGGAAAACTAGACATTGTTGCTAATACCTTCGTGAAGAATTTATTCTTCGTATTTAGACAAAATAGCAAAGATGATTGGACGAAGGTTCAGGAGTTTCCAATTACGAACTTACATGAAGGGATGGCTGTTGGAGATATTGATGGCGATGGAGACGACGACGTTGCTGCCACAGGCTATTGGATAGAAAACCCTGGTGGAGACCTGACAGGTACATGGACAGTTAGAAACATTAATAACAAATGGAATAATCAAACAGGCGACTGGAGTAGGAATGGTACTAAAATGTTTTGTGAGGATATTAACGGAGACGGTAGAGATGAAGTTTTTATATCCCATTCCGAACGAGCTGGCTTTCCAGTAGCGTGGTATAGCTCCACAAATCCTAAAAACGGAAGTTGGACAGAGCATGTCATTGGTCAGGTTGATGCCTGTCATACACTGCAGGTATATGATTTTGATGGCGATGGTGATTTTGATGTATTAACAGGTGAAAATAGAAATAGATTTAAGACGGGTGATGATCCGGTTATCATTTTCCAAAACAATGGTAACAACAGCTCATGGACGGAGCGGAAGATATTTACCGGTGGTATTTATAACGGTCTTGCAGGAGATTTTGGTAATGACGGCGACTTAGACATCCTACGGTCTCCCCACAACAATTCCAACGTACTGGAAATATTAATTAACGAATCTAATATTACCCCTCCTGACCCCGACCCAAACCCTGATCCTGATCCAAACCCTGATCCTGATCCAAATCCAGATCCAAACCCAGATCCGTCAGGCAAAATTCCGATTGATAAGTGGAAGCGTCACCTGGTAGCCTCTTATGCGAACAGAGCCATATTTGTTGATGCCGGGGATTTTGATGGCGATGGCGATAAGGACTTAGTAGCCGGGGAGAACATCTTTGTAAACCCTGGTGACCTCGGTGGAAATTGGATCACGAAGAAAATTGGAGACCCATTAAATAACATTTTACAGGTTTATGATTTTGATGGTGACGGCGCTCTGGATATTGTCGGTACTCAGGGAATTGGATCCAAGAAGAATAGTAAAATGGCTTGGGCAAGAAATAACGGTAACGGTGAATTTGACATTCTTACTAATATCCAGCAAGGGACTTTTGGAGATTTTTCGCAAGGCCGAGTTATCGATGATTTTGGACGTGGTAAAGAACTTATCACCACTTGGCACTCTGGCGGAGGCATTCAAAGTCATCAAATCCCAAGTAATCCGTCGACGACACAATGGAACTATAGTAAGTTCAGCAATACGTCTTTAGACGAAGATTTAAGCAAAGGAGATATCGATGGTGACGGCGATTTGGACTTATTGCTAGGCACTATTTGGATGGAGAACAAGGGAGGTGGAAACTGGGTTAATCATACCTTGGGTAGTGTTGAGGCGGGTAAGCCGGACCGAAACGATTTAGCTGATATTGATGGCGACGGTCGACTAGATGCTATAGTATCGCTGGAGGGTGCAAGAAAGCTGTACTGGTTCAAAAATCCGGCGAATCCAAAAAATGCGTGGACTCGCTACCAGTTTGGTAATTCAGACGGTCAAGGATTTAGCATGGACGCCGCCGATTTTGACAAAGACGGCGACGTTGACATAGTGGTTGGAGGTCATAAGAATACCAATACCATTGAGGTTATCATTTTTGAAAACACGGGGAAAAATGAAGATTGGACAAGACATGTCATTGATCAACAACCCAAGGCAGCTATCGATCATCATGATGGTACCCAGGCAGTTGACATAGATAACGATGGCGATCTAGATATTATATCTATAGGTTGGTTTAATAACAAAATATGGGTCTATGAAAACTTGGGAGGCACAGGCTCTGGTGGTCCTTGCTTAACCTTGTCAAAATCATCACACACGTTTGCTTCTCAAGTAGGTTCCACAAACATAACGGTGAGTAGTGGTGATAATTGGTCTGCCACGGATAATAGAGGATGGATTACCACTTCGAAAAGCGGTAACAGCCTAACGATAAGTGTTACTGCGAATACCAGTAATGTTACCCGAAATGGGACGGTAACGATTTCGGGGTGCGAAACGCGCACCATCGCCATTAGTCAAACCGGCCAACAGCCATGCGCATTGGAGATAACGCCTTCGGGAGACCAATCGATCAGTTATGAAGCTCAGAATTTGACTTTTACAATTGGCTCGAGCCAGTCATTTGCTGTTACGTCCAACTCCAATTGGATTGAGGTAGCGCAAAATGGTAGCAGTCTAACACTGGCCGTTGAAGAAAATCAAACCACAACAAGTCGAGAGGCTGTTATTTCCGTAAATGGTTGTGCGTTAGAAACGTTTGGAGTGATGCAAGCATCAAAACCTGTAACTCCTCCTCCTGGTCCAGGAGGTCAAGAAACATTTACAAAGATGCCGAAGGTCAATGGCTGGGGAAATGGTTCATTTGCTGGTGATGACTTGACATGGAGCTATCAACAAGCAAGACGTACCTCTCGAATTAATGGCAATACCTTAAGGTTAGACAATAGCGCCGGAGGAGAATTAAAAGCCAACATTGTTGGAGGTCTTGGAAGTCTATCATTCAAAGCAGCGCCAACTGGACCCAAGAACAAATCAGGAATTGAGGTGTTCCTGAACAATTCGTCATTAGGGAAAATGGAAATACCAAAGGCAACCGTTAAAACCATTACGTATAATAATCTCAATCGTACGGGGACTGTCGAAATAAAGTTCAAGGGTTTTAACAATGCAGATGTACAAATTGACGATATCAGCTGGACAGGACTTGGCGATAGCAATCCTCCATCTTGTGAAATAACCGCTTCCAAACTAATGCATACTTTTGAATCATCATCGGGTAGTACCGAAGTGATGATTGATTCAAACGAGCCCTTCACTATAAACGAGGAGGCTGGTTGGTTAACTACGTCTATGAGTGGATCGGTATTGACCATTATGGCTCAAGAAAATACAAATACCAATCAAAGATCAGCGGATGTTACCATTGATGGCTGTGAAGATTTGGTAATAACCGTGTCTCTAAATCCTCTTCAATCTTATTTTTTAAGATCTGAAGATGGATGTGTGTCAACTGAAGAAACAGAAAATGGAGCTGCTCCTACATGTGATCTATCTACCTCTCAGCAGAGCCATACATTTTCTGATGAGCCTGGGAGTACTACTCTATCGGTTGCTGGAGCGTTTAATGTGAGTGATGATAGAGGATGGATTAGCACTTCTATAAACGGTAGTGACGTGACCATTTCGGTCACTGAAAATCCATCGCAGCAGAGTAGAAGTGGAGTTGTTACTATATCTGGTTGTAAAAATATACCGATTGCCATTGTTCAAAATGGAGCTTTGCCTCCTCAGGATCCTTCTAGTGGAGGAGGAAGTGAGACATTTGACAATATGCCAGTAACTAATCAATGGTCCAATGCTTCCTTTACAGGAAATGAAGGTGTTCTATGGGCATACACTAAGGCCAAACGTACAAAGACTATTAATGGTAACACCATTAAACTTGACAACAGTGCTAATGGTAGCTTATTGGCATCAATTAGTGGTGGTATCGGAAACCTTACCTTCAAAACAGCTCCAACAGGTAGTAGGCAAAAGAGTGGGGTAGAAGTGTTTGTCAATAATGTATCAAGAGGAAAGTTTGAAATACCGGCATCAACACCCAAAAACTTTACGATAAATAATATAAACGTAGGTGGTAGCTTTGAGATAAAATTCAAAGGGTATAATAATTCAGATTTACAGCTTGACGATATTTCCTGGACCGGGTTTGGAACGAACTCCAGATTTACAACTTTATTGGCTGATAGCCCAGCCATACGGGTTTACCCTAATCCAACCACTGGTCAAATTCGATTGAAAGGTTACAACGGACCGGCGGAAATACTCGACATCGGAGGCAAGGTATTAATAAGAATAGTTATTGATGATTCAGAACCAATAGATATATCCGAATTAGAAACAGGTATGTACATGATTCGTCTTCAGGATAAAATCTTTAGTATTATAAAGCAATAAGCAAGTATTTTTTGATAGTTGAAAAAGCCACCATTCGGTGGCTTTTTTTATGCTATCTAAATACAGAAGCACCTCTCAAGACTTACAAAAGACGTTAATCTTGATGGTGAGTTTAGTACTATTCAGCACTGATTAGTCGCCACTTTTGCTCT
>CAYMST010000113.1:0-14314 GCA_964393115.1 uncultured Roseivirgaceae bacterium
ATTATTTCATCTACGACCACTTCCCCATACTTTTCGGTAAACAACTGAAGGATCTTACCCTTGGCATTACTCATTTCCTGCTTTAGAGCCGCAGAGTTTAATTTGATAAAAAGCTTTTTGTTTTGAACAAATACCTTTTCGGTCCTATTCGCAATGGGTTTTCCCATAATTTCTTCCCAAGAGGAAACCAGTTCCGTTTCCTTATATTTTTGTTGAAGGCGATAAGAAGACAAAAGCCTCTGAAATACATCCTTTAGCGGTGCGGTATCCTTATCTCTTTTTTCAAACTTGTTCGGGTAGTACTTGGGCATCTATAATCGTTATATACTTTTTTATTACGGATTGGTTATCCAATATCCGCTTGGTTCGCTCGGGCCTAGCGTCCGTCAAAATGATTTGACCAAAATCATCAGACAAAATTAGGGCTAACAGTTTTTCAATCCTATTATCATCTAACTTGTCAAAAATATCATCTAACAAAAGTAAAGGAGTCATCCCTACACTATCCTTTATGAACTTAAACAAGGCCAATTTGATTGCCAACAAAAAAGTTTTCTGTTGTCCTTGAGAGCCAATTTTTTTAAGTGGATATTCATTGAGTAGGAAAGAAAAATCATCTTTATGAACTCCTAATGTGGTGCGCTGTAGTAGTAAATCTTTTTCGAAGGTATTTTCGAACTGATTGCGAAAACCAGATTGGTTCACCGTGGTATCATAAATGACCGAAATAATTTCTTTTTTCTCCTGTCCACCGATATCGGTGTAATAGTTGGTTAAGGACGGCATAGCATTTTGGATAAACTCATGCCTAACCTGCGCTACTTCAATAGCCAATTCAATTATAGTGTTATCATGAATAGTTATCAGGTCTTTATCATAAGAAGAGAGGGACGACTGCTTCAAAAAAGCATTTCTATACTTTATTAAACTGTTGTATTTGGTAAGGGCATTTAGATACCTCTGATTCACCTGACATAATACACTATCTACCAGCCTTCTTCTATCCTCAGACCCACCCAGTATTATTTGTTGGTCAAAGGGTGAAATCATAACCAATGGAAGCTTACCAATATGATCACGTAGTTTTTCGTATTCGTGACCATCATATTTAAAAGTTTTCTTTCTTCCATTCTGAAAAGCGGTAAATACCTCAAAGGACTCTGATTCTCCTTCAAAAAAAGTTCCCTTCAAGCTATAAAAGGATTCATCATGGCGAATAGCTCCTTTATCAGGTGTTGAAAAGGCACTTTTAGTCAATGCCAAAAAATGAATCGCATCTAAAAAATTTGTTTTACCGCTACCATTTGGCCCTAAAATGCAATTAATTCCTTCACAAAGTGATATCCGTTGATCTACGTAGTTCTTGAAATTTATAAGATGTATTTCTGACGCGACCATATTTATTTGTTGAGTGGCACTTTTAAGCTAACTTCGCAGCGCACAATCCGGACTTGATAGCTGTCAAGTCGATGTTAAATAACGAGGTGCATTGAATATATTGAGTCAGATGATATGGCAAGTGTAAAGGAAAAAAAGCAAAACGGCGTGAGTGTGGTTGATAATTTCCCGAAGGAATTATACATGGAATGGTACGAGTCTATGTATTTAATGAGGAAGTTTGAAGAAAAAGCTGGTCAGATGTACGGCCAACAAAAAATCAGGGGGTTTTGCCATCTTTACATTGGCCAAGAGGCTTGTGCAGCAGGAACAGTATCAGCACTTAAAAAAGGAGACGGTTACGTAACTGCTTACCGTGATCATGCCCAGCCACTCGCTCTAGGATCCGATCCTAAGAAGATTATGGCAGAGCTTTATGGTAAAGCTACCGGTATATCAAGAGGTAAAGGTGGATCTATGCACATGTTTGACAAAGAGAGAAAATTCTTTGGAGGACATGGTATCGTCGGGGGACAAATACCAATTGGAATCGGAGCAGCATTTGCTGAACAATACAATGGCACAGATAATTTATGTGTTGTTTATATCGGAGACGGAGCTGTAAGACAGGGATCATTTCATGAGTCACTTAATCTTGCCATGACCATGAAGCTTCCAGTGATTTTCGCTATCGAGAATAACGGGTACGCTATGGGTACGTCTGTGAAAAGAACTTCCAACGTAACTGAGTTATACAAACTTGGAGATGCCTACGAAATGCCTTCGAAGCCCGTCAACGCAATGGACGTTATCGAAGTACATCTTGCTGTATCAGAAGCAGCAGAAAGGGCCAGAAAAGGTGAAGGACCGACGCTATTAGAGTTTAGAACCTATCGATACAAAGGTCACTCGATGTCGGATCCGGCTAAGTATAGAAGCAAAGAAGAAGTAAACGAATACAAAGAAAGAGATCCAATTGCAGCCATTAAATCGGCTATTCTTGAGAAAGGTGTAGCCACACAAGAGGAGCTAGATGTTATTGATAAAAAAGTGGTTGCTATTGTTAAGGAAAGCGTGCAATTCGCTGAAGAGTCACCATTCCCTTCTCCTGAGGATGCTTACAAAGATGTCTACGCAGAAGCAGATTACCCTTTTATTAAAGAATAAGAAAACTTACATTTGCAAACTTATTTTGCCAAAATAATAGTTAACTAACCGTTTTGTGATGTTAATTTGGTGAAATTTGATTGTAGAGCATAAGAATTAGAAAATATGGCAAAGGGAAAAGCTAAGGCTGGAGAGAACGAAGATCACATCTATGACAATCCTGATGTTCTTGCGGAGCAATTAACCAAAACAGAGCAATTCATCGAGAAGCACCGTGGTAAAGTCCTTGGAGTAATAGGGGGAGTAGCGGTAATTATTGCTGGTATATTCTTTTTCAGGTATAATGTCTCTGAGAAGAATATTGAAGCACAAAAAGAACTTTTTCAAGCTGTATTCTACTTCGAGCAAGATAGTTTGTCCAAAGCACTTAATGGTGATGGTAACAACTACGGTTTCTTAGAAATTATTGAAGAATTCGGAGGGACTGACGCTGCCAATATCGCAAGTTATTATAGCGGGGTATGCTATTTACAAATGGGTGATTTTGAATCGGCCATCGAATATTTAGGCGACTACTCTTCTTCAGATATATTAATTCAAGCCAGAGCGTACAGTTTAATGGGTGATGCCTATGCTGAATTAAGCGAGTATGGTGAAGCGGCGACATATTATGAAAAAGCGGCTGATTATAAGCCAAATGAGTTTTTTACGCCTACTTATTTAAAGAAGGCAGCGGTTGCTTTTGAAAAATCTAAAAATCTTGAAAAGGCACAAAAATGTTATGAGATAATTGTTGACGATTATTTCAATAGTCCAGAATACGCAGACGCTCGAAAGCATAAGGTACGATTAGAGGTACTGCTTGCTGGCTAGTAATTTTGCAGAACACAAAAAAGGGGATAAGCCAGTGCTTATCCCCTTTTTTGTTTGATCAAAACTGAACGTAATAACATAATTGATTGAAGTAGATGTCAAGTGCAGATAAAAACTTAAGTAGTTACTCAAACGAGCAAGTATCGAATATTTCTGAAAAAAAGTTTGGAATAGTAGTTTCTGAGTGGAACGAAGAAATCACAGAAGCACTTTTTTCAGGGGCGGTTTCAACGCTATTAAAAAATGGTGCTACGAAAGGTAACATTATCAAGAAAATGGTACCTGGAAGCTTCGAATTATCTCTTGGCAGTCAATGGTTAGCACAACAAAAGGAAATAGACGCTGTCATATGTCTGGGATGTGTTATACAAGGAGAGACCAAACACTTTGATTTCATTTGTGATGCGGTAGCCCAAGGCATTACAAATGTTGGCTTGAAATACAATAAGCCAGTTATTTTCGGTGTATTGACACCAGACAATATGCAGCAAGCGCTAGATCGAGCTGGTGGAAAATTTGGCAATAAAGGTGATGAAGCCGCCATTACAGCTGTAAAAATGTTGGGATTCTAATAACTTCTTCGACACTTTTCTAATAGAACAACAAAGCACATAATAAAGTTAAGGAAACCGAATCTGTAGACGGTTAGAAATAAAAAATAAAATGAAGGCACTAAAATTTGGAGGAACTTCAGTAGGGTCACCTGAACGAATGAATCAGGTTTATTCCATTATTACTAGTGATACTGAACGTAAAATCGTGGTTTTGTCAGCTGTCTCAGGGACCACGAATACGCTGGTTGACATATCCACAAAACTGTCAAAAGGAAATAAAGCTGCTGCTCAGACAGTTGTAGATGAGCTGTTTTCGAAATACGAAGGATTCGTTGATGCGCTTTATGCTTCCTCGGAGTATAAAAAGATTGGTTTGACGATCATAACTACCCACTTTGACACAATCCGTGCGCAGTTTACCAAACCATATTCTGACGCTACTGACAAGACATTACTCGCCCAAGGAGAGTTAATTTCTACTAACTTGTTTGTCAACTTCCTAAAAGAAAAGGAAATACAGGCTACTCTTGTTCCCGCTTTGGATTTCATGAGAATCGACCAAAACAATGAGCCGGACATAGAAAATATAGAAGATAAGTTACCTCATATCTTAAATCAAGATCCTTCTACCCAAATATTCATCACACAAGGCTTTATATGTCGAAATCCTGACGGTGACATTGACAACTTAAGAAGAGGAGGTAGTGATTATACCGCCACGCTAATAGGTTCAGCCTTAAAGTGTGAAGAGACACAGATCTGGACAGATATTGATGGCATGCATAACAATGACCCGCGTATTGTTGATCATACACGTCCTATTAGTGACTTGTCTTTTCAAGAGGCGGGTGAGCTTGCTTACTTTGGAGCTAAAATTTTGCACCCCAGCTGTATCATTCCTGCTGAGCAAAAAAATGTTCCTGTACGATTAAAGAACACTATGGACCCGCAAGCCTATGGCACGTTAATTTCTTCGGAGGTCAATGACGAAACCACTAAAGCTATAGCAGCAAAAGATGGAATTACGGCGATAAAAATTAAATCATCACGAATGCTTTTGGCTCATGGGTTTCTCAGAAAAGTCTTCGAAGTATTTGAGAAATATCAGACTTCGGTAGATATGATCACAACATCTGAGATAGCGGTATCGGTAACCATTGATGACGACTCTGAACTTGACAATATTGTGAATGAAATTAGGCCCTACGGAACCGTTGAGGTAGACAAGCATCAAACTATTGTCTGTATTGTGGGCAACATGGTTGCTACAAAAACTGGATTCGCGAAAGATATTTTTGCTTCCTTGAATCACGTACCTGTGCGTATGATCTCCTATGGTGGATCTAAAAATAATAGTGCAATTCTTGTAGACTCAAAGTTCAAAGAAGATGTACTTAAGAGTCTGAATAAGGGTATTTTTGGACTTTAAAAATTCGACTCTAAATAAATATCTGTTTTTATGAATATTCCCTCTGAGTTATTGTACACTTCGGATCACGAATGGGTAAAGATCGAAGGAGATGTTGCTATTGTAGGTATTACGGATTTCGCCCAAGGCGAATTGGGTGATATTGTTTATTTAGACATAAACACGGTCGGTGAGGAAGTCAGCAGTGGAGAAGTTTTCGGGTCAATTGAAGCGGTAAAGACCGTTTCTGACCTGTTCATGCCATTGAGCGGAGAAGTATTGGAGTTAAACTCCGAATTAGACGCAGCACCAGAATTGGTAAATCAATCTCCTTATGAAAATGGTTGGATTGTAAAAATCAAGTATACCGACATAGAAGAAAAAAGTAAATTACTATCCGATCAAGCCTACAAAGAGGTTATCGGAGCTTAATAACTAAGTGAAAAAATTTACTCTTTTCGCCGTATTTTGGTTTATCCTAATAGGGTATTTAACACTTCGGCCTACAGTTGGTGGAAACAATTGGATATTCCCTCAGTTTGATAAACTAGCTCATTTTGGGGTTTTCGGTGTTTTTTCTTCTTGTCTTCTCCTCAGCCTATTTGAGTGGCAAAAAGCATCATTCAAAACGGATGGTAAATGGTGGATACCAATTGCGTCATTAGCGTATGGAGGAGTAATAGAATTATTACAGATAAATATATCTGGTAGAGCTGGAGATCTATTGGATTTACTAGCAGATGGGCTTGGAGCTTTTGTATTTTATTGGTTGACTGTTCGATTTATTAGTAAAGTCGGTCATCGACTCTAGTCAAAACTGATAAAATGATTACCTTTAGGCCTCGAATTTGATTTAAGAAAACAAATCATCAATGGAACTTAAGAAAAATCCTAACGCTGACTTAAACAAAAAGTCACCCATGTTTCTAAACTTGGGGCTTGCGATAAGTTTGGCACTAGTCCTTATGGCCTTTGAATACGACTTTGGCGATGGGGGTAAAATTGCTGATCTTGGAGATATCGATGATACCTTCGAAGACTTAATGGAAATCCCTCCTACCGAGCAACCACCGCCACCACCGCCACCTAAAATTCAGGTTCCACAAATTATTGAGGTGCCAAATGAGGAAGAAATTGAAGAAGAAATCGAAATCGAAATAGACGTAGAGATCGATGAAGAGGCTGAAATAGAAGAGGTAGTATATGAAGAGCCGGAAGAAGAAGAGGTTGAGGAGATCTTCACTATTGTGGAAGAACAACCTGGTCCTTCAGGTGGAATGGGGGCTTTTTACTCTTTTGTTGGAAAGGAAATGAAATATCCAAGAACAGCTCAAAGAATGGGTATTGAAGGTAAAGTATTCGTTCAGTTCGTTGTAGACAAAGACGGTAGCCTTACTGACGTTAAAGCAGTAAAGGGTATCGGAGGTGGATGCGATGAAGAAGCCGTTCGAGTAATTAAAAACTCACCGAAATGGAAGCCTGGAAAGCAAAGAGGGCGTCCGGTGAAAGTAAAGATGATCTTACCGATCACTTTTAAGTTGAGATAAGAAATATTCGATATAAAGAAAAAGGGAGCCTGGTGCTCCTTTTTTTATGTCAAAAAATTACAACACCACTCCATTGGCCTATCTAATACCACGATTTGAAAATTCAAGATCTGCATCTTTTCTCATTTTTGGCATTACACTACTCCACTGATTTCTATCATTCCTTCACACTAATTTTATCATAAAAAAACAGTCTATTAACGGCGTACTTTATAACAGAACAAAGGAGTATTATTTATCACGTTCTAAATGAGGTACAATGGAAACTGTAGTCAAACAAAACAGCGACTATGGCTATGGTGCCGAAACCAAGCACGCCGTAGTCACAAGAAAAACCAATAGTAAATTAGCTCGTCGCCTTACCAAAGGATACGGCGAAATGCTGGCTGTAAAACCAGAGGTAAATCAGGATACGTATCAATCTCTGATAGAAATAAAACAGAAACGTCAGGAACTAAGCGTTAAGCGAAGCAGGTTGTTTTTCACTATTGGACTATGTATATCCATACTTGTTTGTATTGCAGCGTTTGAGTGGGATTTTATAGATACTAATACTGTGCTGGAATTTAATGAGGAACACAACGCATTGAATGAATTCATTGCTGAAGTACCTAAAACGAAGCAGCTACCTCCTAAACTTCCTGAGGTTATCAAACAACCCATAATCAAAGAAGTTCCAGACGAAATTCTCATTGAGGAAATCGAAATAGATATGGATACGGAAGTCGATGATGAAACCAAAGTTGACGTAATCGATTATAGTATTTTTGATTTTCCAGAACAGGAAGAAGAAGTAGCAGAGGAGATATTTACCATCGTCGAGGTACGGCCTGAGCCAGAAGGAGGCATTGGTTCTTTTTATCAACATGTTAAGAACAACTTGAAGTATCCAAGAAGCGCTATGCGACAGAATATTCAAGGCCGAGTATATGTCAAATTTGTTGTGGAAAAAGATGGTACGCTAACCGATACTCAGGTATTAAAAGGCATCGGTGGCGGGTGCGATGAGGAGGCGGTCCGTGTAGTACAGCGGGCACCTAAATGGATACCTGGCAAGCAAAGAGGGACTCCAGTCAGAGTATATATGACATTGCCCATTAACTTTGTCTTACGCTAGTTGTCATTTTCACGGCTTAAACCAAATGGTTTTAGCCGTGAAAAAATCGTTAGTCTTACTTGAACAAAATCTTAGCAAATCGATGCGTTTTCTTGCGTTGACCAAAAATAACGAGTTCGTTCTTCGAAACTTGTTCACAAACTTTTGGTCGTGTAAGCACATCCACCTCGCGAGATCTAAACAGCGCACTGCGTTTTTGTTGTCCTAAACCATTGACCTCAACTAGTGAAACGATCCCATTACGGTAACCATCAAAATAAGCGGGTTTCCCTGTTCCGTTATATATAAGATTCTCGCCATTATCATTAAACACAAAATACAGCCTACTACCAACAACACCTAGGGCGTATGATGAAAAGAACCCTCCGTCATTCGTCGTAGACTGTCTTTTAGCTATTTTTTCCGCCCATTCTATAGTGCCATCCGGATTGATGTTGACAACGATAATGTCATCATAGTGGTAATAACTAGTCGTGACGGTTTGCGTGAACCCATTCGCATCCCTAGTAGTCGTGGTGAAGGTATTCACAAAAAACTGCTCTCCCACCAGTACTGCTCCGCCATCTTCGCGTATGACAATATCGTCGAGGCGATAACTATAGAGTTCCGTTTTCTTACCTTTTTTGGCCTTTTTTACTTGAGCATTGGTAAGATTTTGGGTAATAAAATCAAGGTCAAATTGCTTAAAATCCTCTGATAATACTGATTTTGTTTGGGCGTCAAGTTTGATAAAATAGCTCCCTTTAATGCTAAAAGTTCCCTTCTCAGAGTAAAAACCTGCGCAAATAATATTTTGCTCCTTAGTCACTTCCATTTGCATGTCGGTAAAAAAGTAACCCTCGTTCTCCACCGGATATTCTTCATATCTATCTCCTTCGTCCGTGTAGCCCAGCACACGATATTGGTAGTTTGGCTCACCTTTTCTTTTTACCTTCTTTTTGTCCTTAAATACTATTCCTAACAGATAAACATCTCCTTCATTGCTGATCTCAAAGTCCTCTACCTCAAAGATTTCATCATCATAAGGAAGCTTTGTTCGTTTATCCCAAAGTTTTTTGAAACTTTGGTCAAAGACCACAAACCCGAACTCGTCGCTACCTCCCTTACCTTTTGGCTGTTGGTAATAGATAAGTAATTTGCTGTCGTCTTGGGACCTTTCTACGCCAAATAGTCCCGAATGCCTTTGAGAAAGTCCCCTTCTATCTACCTCCGCTACTTTTATCAGGTTTCCATCAATATTCAAGCTAGTCTTTAGGATTTGTTGGTAGTAAAGTATTTTTCGTCCAGACCTATTATCGTGCTTGGAGGTGAACAGATATAATTTATTGTTAAAGTCTACAATAAACTCATACCCCATGCCCTTTATCTGCTTATTCAGATCTATCTCTCTTGACTTGGTTAGGTTCATCTGCGGGTCATAATGCTCCAACGTTAGTGTCTGACCTAAGTTATAAAAGCCAACTCGAAGTTTTAAAGCATAGATTCCAGTTTCATCACTTCCTACGATGTCACTAAGTGTCTCTCTTCTAGAAGCTTTTTCTTCTTCTCCCCATATTAATTCATAGTCCTCAGTTTTATTCTGCCCGAAAGCACTCAGACCAACAAGTAATAGTAAAAACGGTAATGTCTTATTGTTCATTTCTTTAAATCTAATGAGTTCCTTGCCACTTGTGTATTCACTCACAGTGTTGAAGTTAAAATTGAAATAGCAAAATTACTAATGATGACTCCTGAGAGGACTAGTAAAATAGACTTTGAAATACCGAAAGACGCCAAGGTTTCGAACTGCATATCCAAACTGTGTGTTTTATCGTATCTTTGTACAGATGAAGAAATTGACCGCAATATGTCTTTCATTGACCCTATTATTGGGGACAATTGGTGTTCCACTAACGGCACACACCTGTCATCTCTTCAATAATACTACGTACAGCATAACAGTCGTTGGTCTAGAACTTAAAGGGTGTGCTTCCACCTCAAGGGCTTACGCAAAAGAAATCGACACCAACTGCTGCTCGCTTTCTCACGAATACCTGGTTTTAGAAGAGCCATATGAGCAATCTTCTCAAAAACTTGGTTTTGGACAAGACATAGTTTTCACTCCCAGCCAACAAGTTTTAGGTAACCGTATACACCCGAAACCTATTCCGACCACTTTGCCAGGAGCAATTTTCAGTCCTCTCCCACCACTACGCCATTGGCAAGCTTTTTATCAGACCTACCTAATTTGATTTTTCCGGTAATGCGGCGAAAAGATCGACCCGCTCGATAACTCTTCGATCGTTATCTATCATTTTAAAAATGGGTTTCTCACCCCTATCGGAAAATGAAATATTTTTATACTATTCTTATATCTATTATTTGCCAATGCCTTCTGGGTCAATCTCCCAGAATAATATTCACCGGGACTGTACTATCCGAGGACAAACAGCCGTTAATTGGGGCTACCATCCTCATAGAGCAAAGCCATGAAGGTACCCAAACAGATAAAAGTGGCACATTTAAACTGACCTTAGGGAAAGAAGATTCCATACTGCTAGTAAGTTATGTCGGTCATCAAGCGTTGCAGCTGAACACAAATTACATACAAACAGGTTCGATTATAATACTTAAAGCGTTAGCAAACCTAGAAGAAGTAGAGGTAGTCGGTAGTTCCACTTTTTTAGACCAAGTCACCCCCATACAAACGGAAGTGCTTACAAAAAAGGAGCTTCAAAAAGCCCCCTGTTGTAATCTGTCTGAAAGCTTTGAAACAAATGCATCGGTTGACGTAACGCTTACCGACGCTATAAGTGGCGCCAAACAAATTCGCATGCTTGGGCTTGACGGAACGTATGTACAAATCACTCGTGAAAATAGCCCGATTCTTAGAGGGCTCAATGGTCAGTTTGGCCTTAGCCAGATTCCCGGCAGCTGGATACAATCGATTGACATTGGAAAGGGGGCCGGTTCCGTAGTTAATGGTTTCGAGTCAATGACCGGACAATTAAATGTTGAATTGAAAAAGTCATTAGAGACGGACAAACTATTTTTAAATAGCTACATGAATTCTTTTGGGCGCTATGAAGTAAATGCTAACTATGATTTCAATATTTCTAAGCATCTCAATTCGCTGGTCATGATTCACCAAAGTGGCCTAGGTACTGCCATTGATGGAAATAACGATGGGTATCGTGATCTTCCAGAAGATCAACAAACGAATATACTGAGTAGGTGGAAACTGAAAAAGGAGAAGTTAATAAGTCACTTCGGAATTCAATTGGTCCGAGACAGAAGTACGTCAGGTCATATCAGTTTTAACCGACGCGATAACCCCTCAACAAGCCCAGTTTTCGGATATCATAATCTTCTTGAAAAGGCTGTTCTTTTTGGAAAAACAGGATGGATTTTTCCTCATCAACCACGAAAAGGAATCGGCATTCAGTACGCTACTTCTATAACCAAAATTGACGCGGAGGCAGGTCGGCGTCAGTATCTTGGTAATCAGCAGGATGGTTATATCAACCTCATTTATCAAAATATTCTAGGAAACACCTTTCATGAAGTGAAAACTGGCCTTAGCTTAAGCTATGATAATGTGAAAGAAAACTATCGGGGCCAAGTCTTGGATACGCTTATTTCCAGAACCGAAATCATTCCAGGCCTATTTGGAGAATATACCTTCACCGGTATCAAAAAGTTGAGCTTGGTGTTCGGTGGACGTGCGGACTACAGTAATCTCTTCGGTGCTTTTATCACCCCCAGATTTCATGCCAAATATACTATCAAGAATAGCACAACCATTCGAACGTCAATTGGCGCTGGACGTCGAAATCCAGTTGTGATAGCCGAAAACATGCGTGTTCTCAACTCTTCACGGCGACTCGTTTTTAACGAAAAAATTAGCCAAGAACGAAGTACGAATTATGGTATCAGTTTACAGCATCATTTGACTCTATTAAAACGAAAGTTGGTGATCACCACAGATGTCTATCGTACTACTTTTGGGAATAGGGCGATAGCTGATTTTGATCGTAATCCACAAGAAGTCCATTTTATAAATACTGTAGGCACTCCTAAAGCAGATGCTTTTCAATGTGAGATATCGTACACTTTCAAAACGGTGAAATTAAAATCCGCTTATAAACGTTATGATGTGAGCATGGAATTGGATGGACGTAAACAACAAGCCCCTTTGGTAGCAAGGAACCGCTTTTTTTTGAATATTGGATGGGAAGACAGCAAGGGTTCGTGGCAAGCTGATGCCACATGGAATTTTGTTGGCCCGAAGCGATTACCGAATACGCAATCCAATCCATCCGAATTTCGATTTAATTCAAGTTCCCCGTCTTTTTCTTTGGTAAGTATGCAATTACAAAAACATTTGAAGTGGGGACAAATATATTTCGGAGGAGAAAACTTACTAGGTTTTCGGCAGGAAGATGTTATCATTAACTCCGAAAACCCATTTGGCTCCTACTTTGATGGTTCCATTGCATGGGGACCATTGACGGGACGTATGTATTTTTTAGGCTTTAGATATAAAATTGTTAATGATGAAAATAAACACTAGAATTATTCTAATTGCACTTTTCATAGGTGCTTCGTTTAACGCAAAGGCTCAAAAGGCGGAAGAACTAAAATTAAAAACTTCAGCAGTATGCGCGATGTGCAAAATGAAACTTGAATCTGGTTTATCCGAGCAAAAAGGAGTAAAACTGGCTAGTTTAGATTTGGAAAGTAATATTTTGACCGTGAGATATAATCCAAAGAAGACATCTCCGGAGAAAATAAAAACCAAAGTAATCTCCATCGGTTATGATGCCAACGACTTGAAGGCAGATGCTGGCGCCTACAAAGCCCTGCCGGGCTGCTGTCAACTGCCAGAAGAATAAATTTCAAACATACTAGTATTGAATGGATGCTATCAATTGGGGAATAATTGGTTGTGGTGATGTTTGCGAAATAAAAAACGGTCCAGAATTCGTCTTAACACCGCACTCTAAGCTCGTTGGTGTAATGAGAAGAGACCTATCAAAAGCAAGGAGCTTTGCCAAAAGGCATCATGTGCCCAAATGGTCTAACAGACCTGACGATATTCTGGAAGATGATGCCATTAACGCCATCTATATTGCCACTCCGCCGAAGTTCCACATAGATTATGTATTACAGGCCATTGCATTAGGAAAGAACGTCTATGTAGAAAAGCCAATGGCCAAATCTATGCGAGAAATAGAAGCGATTATCGAAGCCAGCCAAAAGCATGGGGTAAAGGTATGTGTTGCACATTATCGTAGGTCACTGACTCTTTATCGTGAGGTATTAGAAATCATTCAAAATGGAGTCATTGGTAAGGTTCAAGCTATTAACCTTAGCTTATTTCAACCTAATCGTCCTACATGCCGAAGCTGAAGCAAAACTGGAAGTTTGATCGAGACTTAGCAGGAAACGGATTGTTTTTTGACTTGGCTCATCATCAACTCGATATTATTGGTCTCATCGCGGGAAGGCCAAAAGAAATTGGAGGCTTCTCTATTAACCATTCTAAGAAGCACGAGGTAGATGACGTTTTTAGCAGAACAGTAGTCTATGAAAAGGAGGTGCTGTTTAATGGTCTCTGGAATTTCTCCTCTCCTGTCGATGCCGAAAAAGATATCTGCGAAGTAATCGGCACTAAAGGCAAAATGACTTTCGGTTTTTTTAAAAACCTCACGCTTCGCGTCAAAGCAAAAGGCATTCAGAAAGAAAAGAGTTTTACATTACCCAAACATGTTCAACAACCGCTAATCGAGCAAGTAGTGAATTACTTTCGAGATCAGTCAATTACTAATCCTTGTTCCCCAGCAGATGCTCTCGAAGGCATGAAGATAATGGAAGGGACCCTAACAGCTAAAAGATGATTCTCAACTATCAACAGTTCGACCTAAATGAGAAAACCGTTTTAGAGCGAGTACTCTTTGAGCCCCCCTTCAAGGCTACATCCAATATGCATGATGAAGCATGCTTCCTTTTTATTAAAAATGGAAAATCAGTGCTTTATAGTTCACGTGAAAGGACTTCCTTGGATCGCAACCAGGGCGTGGTCATGAAGTGTGGTAGTTACTTAAACTCATTTTCCAAAGGTGAAAATACTGAGCCCTACGAAGCTGTCGCTGTGCATTTTTACCCTGATGTGCTGAAAAAGGTATACAAAGATGATATCCCCAAATTTCTGAAAGAAAAGAATCAATCAGGAAACGTTCAGATAGAGCGAGTCAAAGTAGATGAAATGATTGAAAAGTATGTGGAAAGCTTACTTTTTTACTTTGAAAACCCTTCAATGGTCAATGAAGAACTCATCGAACTAAAGGTC
>CAYMST010000114.1:0-14225 GCA_964393115.1 uncultured Roseivirgaceae bacterium
AGAATAAAATATTATTTATTATGATTCCTTTCTGTAGTCATCTAGTCAATCATCTTTTTAAGTAAAATTAAATAATTGACTTGTTCATCTAGGATAGGTTATAAACGCAAGATGAAGTGTGTATAAGATGAAAAACACTAATGATTGCTTTAAAGTCATTACTAGAAAATAAAAAACTACGCTCTATGCGTTAAACTCAAAATGACCTAAGGTCATGGCGAAAAAATTGATTTAGGAAATATGTCTTCCATATTAGATTCTTTTTTGGGATTAACATTTACGTTATTAATAGATATTGTTTTATTGCTTTTCGTTGGACTACAAAAGTTTTTACGAGTTCTTATGGCAACCGGTGATTTGACAGCGATTTTCTTGAATACCATTATTCTGGGAGGAGCGGTTGTGACTGGTCTGTTTGTTGCATTTGCAGGGAGTAGCTCAAAGTAGAAACAAATGAAATGGTTATTAGATTAGGTAAATTAGGTAAAAGGCCGATCGTTGATCGGTTTTTTTTTGCCTAATCTATTGATGGAATAGCGTATTCGGTAATAATAGATTATTACCCAGTGTGAATTCAAATTTAATTTGACCCTCTTGCTTTATGAATTTGGACTATTTTCTAAAAAAGTTTGCCTCGAAATCTACAGAAGAACTTATAAGGTATGTTGAAACCCCCGAGGATTTTCAAGAAGTAGCGGTTGAGGCAGCAAGAATTGAACTTAAAAATAGAAATGTAGCTCAAGAAGTCGAGCTTCAAAATGCTTCCAATATAGTGACTAGTCAGAACAGATACTCTGATATTAGGAATCAGGCGTCAGTTTCGGGAAACTGTCATGAAACAGGTTTACCAATTAAAACGGTGTCTCCGGGATTACGCGCAGCACATTATGTAATTGATGGTTTTATCATCCAGTTAATAGCTTATCTACTGGCTTTTTTTCCTGTTCTTCAGCTTGGTCAACTCTTTATTTTCTTAATATACCCTGTCTATTATATCTTCTTTGAGTATTACTTCCTATGTACTCCAGGAAAGTATATTTCGGGAACAATTGTGGTTAATAAAGATGGGGAATCACCAGAATTGAATAGTATTATTTTACGCACCTTCTCAAGATACGTACCTTTTGAACCCTTTAGTTGCTTCGGAGAGTGTAGCTACGGCTGGCATGATAAATGGTCTAAAACTTATGTCATTCATCGAAAGGACTTAACGACACTTAGAGAAGAGCTAGGTTTAGAACCATTAGATTTGAAACCAAGGCGCTTGAATAACTGGACTTTAGCACTCTTAGGCGTTTGGATTGTTTTATCGATCACGGTTGGCATAGTTATCAATAGTGCTTTTTCCCCGTCAACGAATAAGTTGATGAGTATTGTGGAATCACAGGATAAAAAGGATAGAGAATTAGTTGTGGGTAGTTGGCAAGCAACGAACGGTTCGTTTGAGAAGATAAATTTTGTTACTAGTGACTTGGCTAGAGTTATTATAAAAGGACAGGAGGCTCAACATGTTAATTATCAAATTGAAAATCGACTCCTAACTTTATCTGGAGAGGCATTTAATTATGAATATGCGATTGTTGGGTTTGAAGAAGATTCCGCAACATTAATGCGTCTTGGCGCTTTTCAACATATTGAGCATTGGGTGAAGAAAGATTGATCTTTTATTTAGCCTTATCAACCACATCAATCACATTAATTTCTGTTGACAATCTTACAGCTTTTGATATTTATAAGTAGATC
This sequence comes from uncultured Roseivirgaceae bacterium, assembly GCA_964393115.1. Taxonomy (GTDB): domain Bacteria; phylum Bacteroidota; class Bacteroidia; order Cytophagales; family Cyclobacteriaceae; genus CAYMST01. The sequence goes on from CAYMST010000114.1 coordinate 1,744, forward strand.
AGACTTTATCAATGAACGAGTAAAATCATGACACGAGAAGAACATTTAACCTTTTGCAAGCAATGTACAAACCGAAAAATGGATCCACAGTTAGAAACCATTTGTGCTTTAACCAATGGTGTTGCAGGCTTTGATCTAACCTGTGCCAATTTTAATAAGACCCTGATGTTAAATTAGAAGCGCCTGTGGAGCAAAGTGTACTAGAGGAAATAACTGAGTTATCAGCAAGGATATTAGTGTATGAAAAAGAAAATTACCGAACTAACCGAGATACGTTGGCGAACTACACACTCATTTGATGAATATGGAAATCGAATTAGAGAAAGAGAGGAATATATAGCAAAACGTCAGGTTAAATCAATCGGAGCGGGATCTCGAGCAGGGCACTTTATAGCAGACACAATTCTATTTCAAATATTGATAATGGTTGTGAAGTTTTTATTCGCAATATTAAATTCATTTACAGAAGGAGATACAATACTGAATTTATCAATTGATTTAATTGGAAACGTAATATTACTGGTATTATACCCACTGCTTTACGCCATGTGCGAATATTATTTTCAGCGAACACCAGGGAAATACTTGACTAAATCACTTGTTATTGATGAATATGGCAACAAACCCGAATTTCGCACTATTCTCTTAAGATCAATTATTAGAATTGTACCATTTGAAGCGTTATCCTGTTACAATAAATTTAGTTACGGTTGGCATGATCAGTGGTCAAAAACCTGGGTTGTAACAGAAGAAGAGCTAATGGAAATAAGACAGCTTTTAGAAGAGCAAGAATAACCGTAAAAACCGATATTAAGAGATGTGAGAGCATACTGGCTTCTGTTATTAGGAACTGACAGTATGGTTTTCTGGGAACGCCGCAAAATCTCTCTGTTTTGTGTAATTATATTATGGATTCCATATAATAATGGTGCTAGGGTATGTCCTTTGAGCTTACCGGGTTTTACATTCTGGAAGTGGGTTAAACTACTTCCAGAATACTGTAAGCTAAGGACTTACAACTACTACTCCATTTGATAGATCGTAATTGATGGCGCCACCGTAAGGAAACGAAGTGCTTTCCGTTCTGGAGAACCTGAAAATCGAATCTATCTTAGATATCAAATCAGGGTTTTCCTGTGCGATATCAATTGCTTCCCCTGGATCATTCTTAAGATTATAAAGCTCTATCGTACTTTTTAGACCATATCGTACCGCTTTCCAATCACCTAACCTGACGGCTTGCTTAAAACCGAAAAATTCAGGGTTTTGAATATTTTGATTATCTAAATATTCCCAGTAAAGGTAATCATGAGGATGCTGAGGCTTTCCTTGCATCTCAGGGTAAAAGGAAATACCATCATGACTATAATTAAGGTCTGTCATTCCAGAAATGTCGGCGAAGGTTGGTAAAAGATCCCAAAATGCGGCAATATGTTCCGAAGTAGAACCGGCCTGTATCTTTTTGCTCCATTTCGCAATAAAAGGAACTCTAATACCGCCTTCATATAGATCACGTTTATAGCCTCTTAAGCCACCATTACTATTGAAATAGGTGTAGTCATGTTTACAGGGGTCTACTTCAGGCTCGAGGTTGGCACCTTCGCTATGCCCTCCGTTGTCACTAGAGAATATGACAATCGTATTTTCCTCCAAACCTAACGCGTTAATGCTTTGATTGATTTTACCGACTAGCTGATCCAGGTATTCGATCCTAACTGCATGTACACGTTCACATTCGATCCAATCGTTTTTGGTATATCTTCCGGTGTCTTTAGCGAATGTTTCGGGGCTATGCGGGATTTTTAGTGAAAAGAATACGAAGAATGGAACATCTTTATGCTCTTTTATAAAGTCAATTCCGCGGTCGGTGACGATATCATCCATTGAGTAATCTTGATCACCCATTAGATTACTATGGAAATGAACTTTACGACCGTTCTCCCAAAGTTCGTAAGGGTAGTTATAATCAAACACTACTCCGGTTTTCTCACGATAGGCCTTCCGTTGCTTGTTCAAATGAACGTTCCAACGCTCACGTATCACATAATCAAAACCTCTATGTTTAGGCCAAGTAGTAAGGCTGTCTTCATAGTGCTCCAGGTGCCATTTCCCACAAAGTGCCGTAGTATACCCCTGAGCCTTTAGTACCTCACCAATTGTCGTGTCTTGTTTGGATATGCCAATACGATCCAGCGTCAACGGGTTTTGACCAGTAATGGCAAGGTTCCCTCTTACACTTGCGTTTCCGGGATGCTTGCCAGTGATCATGCTACATCGAGATGGACCACAAACTGTATTACCGGCGTAAAAATTAGTGAACCGCATACCTTCCGAGGCCAATTTATCAATATGTGGTGTGGCGAAATTTTGTTGTCCGTATGAACCGAGTTCCCCATAACCCAGATCATCAGCTAGAATAAAGACAATATTTGGAGGACGTTCCTTTTTTGGAGGGGATGTACAATCCACTAAAAGTGGTACACAAAGCAGTGCGACCATCAATAACTTTAAATTGTTAAGCATAATCAAAATGGTTAATAGCTGATTTTCCATTTACCCGAATGGAAAACAGGATATATTCCATTAAAATTATGACTCCAGAGATGCTAAAAAGGCGTCAATACTAAAGATGCTTCTTAAAAGAATTACGAAAACCGTAATTGTGATTTATTTTCTCAAATATGTGGTTTTTTTGCTTGTTTCAGATGTTCTTTAGTGGGCATGACTATTCCATGATTGTTGTCCCCAAGACGCTTTTATAATCTGGGTTGAGGTTCATAGGGATGCCGGATTCTATCATGAAGTCTAAGGTGTTTTTTTGATAAACATTGAGTTTGTTTTCGTGACCGCCATAGTTGATCATCCAGATTTGGTGTATGTATTCACTTACAGCAGTGACCTTGTCATACACTCCATTTTCCAGTTCATTTTGCTCCGAGGTATCATAGGAGTTAGCAGCTATGTCAGCTTCCATGTAGCCACTAAGTGTAGAGCCTGAAGTAAATTCAAACCCTTTCAGGTATGTTGTGAACCCTTCGGTGATTGTGTGAAAGACCTCCTCCCAAAGGGCGTTAAAACCTTCTGGACGCCAGAGAGAAGATTCTAAGGATTCAAACTCCCAGTCTTTACCGGTAAAACTAGCGTTGTAAGGCCACTCGTCAGTAAACATGGCAATGCCATAGTACCCCTCATCTATTAGTAACTGTGCATCCGTGATATGCTCAACATAATCACGATGGCCAATGACAAATAGGTAGTTTTCGGAAAGGGCTTTTAGGAGCGCTTCATTATCAATTTCCCCATTTTCATCTTGATCCAAAAAGCTGGAAAAGTACCGGGTAGAGGCTTCAAAGATGTCTTTTGCTGAGGCATTTGGAAACTCTTTATCGACGACAGGATTCTCATTACTTGAGACGATATAAAAACCATCTATCTCATGAATGTAGCTGCTTGATTCTTTCAGGAAATTTAATAGGTTTTGGTTTCCATTGACTTGATCTTCTGCTGGTTGGTTACTTGAGTCTGTGACAACTTCACCTTCTTCTTCACACGAGGGAAAAAAAACGGTGATTAATAGAAATGGTATGAAAAGTGGCTTGTGCATCGCAGGAGTATTGAATTTGATTTCTACCATAAATATAGAGGGGAGGAGAGTGAATGTTTATGCTATTGCCTATTTAACTAGACGATTAGGGAAGAAAATGAAACTAGTCTACAGGTCAATGAACTGAGATGGGGTTTATAAGTTCACCACATATTTCAATGAATGAGGTCTAGTCATATTATTAACATATAGACAAACTCCCACTTCATAGGTAGTGAGTATTGCGTGCTTAGTTAGGAGCAATAAAATTCAATTGGGGACTATTAGAAAAGGCGTTGGATATAGAGGGTTAGATTTTGACTTTTTATTGGATGTACATAAGTGCAGGAGTAGGTCTTTAACTTGAAAATCATTTCGCTGCTAAAAGATTACGAGGCCTAGAAAGCACTAATCCTGATGTCGTATTAAAATTGTATGTTTTTATATTCGGTAATAGTAAGCAAACGCAATTGTGTTTTTAGAATATTCTAATCCGTAATGAGAATTAGCAAACTAATATTCATACTGATACTTTTGAGTCATTCATTAGTAAACTCTCAGAACTTGTGTGAACTCCAAGAGAAGAAGGCCGTTTACGTCTTTAAACAGGATAGGATAAAAAGGTCAAGGTTCTATGAATTGAAGTGGAACTCACACAATTTCATCATTGTCTTACTAGGTGATAGTGAAAATTGGAAGGAAATGGGGTTTGAACTATCCGTGTTCTTTGTTAGCCAAATAGATAATAAAAGATTTCCAAATCGAATTGCGAATCATCAACACAATCTTCCGATTGTTGAATTTGTACAAAACGCAACAATAGAACGATTGTCCAAGGACATAATCAGAACTGTCACAGTTTCGCATACTTGTTCCGATATTATTATAGACAATCAAACTTCTTGTAATTCAGATACCCTAAAAATGACTTATAATTTAGCTAATGACAAGTTTGAAATCCTTGATTCAGCTTACATTAGTTATGAGTATAAAATTTAAAAAAGGCCTAACACCAGACTCCATAAAAGCATATAGGCTTGTTTGTTCTGAAATCTTAATAGTTTGGGGTTATATCAAGAATATTCTTTTAAGTGATTATAAGATTAAGGAAATAGGTGCCTCGATTTGCACCAGCACATGAGATAATTGGAATAATCATTTACTTTTTCTTCTTTTTAAACTTACTCTCATAACTGTATTTTTCCTTACGGAATAGATTGGCAGACCATTTATAGATTTTCCCTAGGTAATCAGCTGGATCACTATCGGCTATCTGATTTTTTTGATCCGCAAAATGTGGATATACGTATTTGTCCATAAACTCCTCGACTTTTACCTGCTTACCAGAGTTGATAATTAGCTTGACCATGTCATCAATGTCATCGATGATGTCTATTTGGTCTTTTGGGTTGGTAAATTCCGCTTCTGGAGTCCAAACGCTATGAAAGGTATAAGCAAAATAAAATTGTTCGTGCTCAAGTTTACAAACTGGTCCTTTAGCTAAATCTGCAGCGTCCCATAGCCAAACCTGACTGCTGTAATTGTCAGGTGTTTCCATGGGTACTTTGACTGTGCAAAGGATATGACCATCCATATCTTCAGCCAGCTGTTCATTTCGAATTTTGTTGGGTAGAAATTGGATGGAACGCATATGATGGTCCTCTGGAAATAAGTAGAAATCCTTGATATCCATTTCTTCTTCACTATGGTCAACTCGGGCCAAACCAATAGGTACACCTTGCTTGGTTAACCGTTCTACTTCTTCTACTGAGGCCACTCTATTGGGATAGTCTTTGTATAATTCATAGACAAACTCGGTAAGGAAATTACGGTCTAACCCAAATATTTGCCAATAGATATTTTTGATTTCGCGGACTCTGGGCATTAGTTCTTCATATCCTCGAAAAGTATAGAGCCCAACTCCCCACGTATGAGGCCCAATCTTCTCTGGCTCCTTGATATTCCCTTTCTTAAATAATACATTGGATTGGTCTTCCAACAGCTCTCCTGTGTTGGCATCAAAAACCATCCTGCCCATTCTACCAATATCCATCTGTCCAGTCGAGAGATAACTCAAATGGTCAGGGTTGACAGGTTCTCCGTCTACAAGCCGTTTGTCAAAATAACGAATCCACTCAGCGGGACAATTGGCTGTGTTATGAGCCGTCATAACCGTTATTTGATTATTTGGATTTAAGTAATTGGGAGTGAAATGCACGGTCTCCAAAGGGATAATGGCTTTGACAGCAGAAACTACATCATCACCTGTTTTTAGGTCTGTGCGCTTGATGAAATATAACTCAGATTGTGGAATCATTGGACTCGATAAGAGCTTTCGCAGCTTTTCTTCCAAATGAGGGTATTGAGGCCACAGGTAGTTGAACATCAAGCTAAGGTTGATTTTCAATGAGCTGTTGGATAAGATGATGTAATCTTCAGTAATACCGATCTGGTGCATATTCTGGGTAATGCTGATATCTTTTCCATTGCACCTTACACGCCATTTTCTCAGGTCAGGAGTGCCATCCCACCTTATTAGGCGTACTTCGTCATCTTGTATGAATTTATCTTTAATCCCCTCGAGTAGGCCAATTTTGATGCTATCGCTGAAGTGGTTGCTCTCTTCATCCTTCGAATGTTCGTTTAGTAGCCAAGATTTGAAATGGTTTCTGCGATCATCACCTTTCAGTTTGAGCGCATTATCTATGGCATTTTCCAGTTTTTTCTCCGTTTCTTCAGGGTTTTCTGTGGCTTTAAATCGGAGTCTTTTCAAGCTTAGCAGCACGTCCATACCCTGAATGAAACTAACCGTAAACATCTCTTTTGTTTCGATATCAAATACAGGATGTGCGCTGGATAGTACCGCAGGGAATGGATAACGCAGAAACCAACTCGGAACCAACGAAAGATAGTCTTCTGATTTACCTGCGGGTGCAATTACATCCAATGTCTCGGGATTGATTTCCCATGGCCTACCTGCTTCATAAGTCGCCAGCATTCGCATAGGTTCACTTTCCCTGAATTTTACAGGGACAACAGATACATTGGCTTGATTTCGCTGACCTAGCACTTTGCTCATCCTAGCCATTCCGTTGTTTTTAAACTCCCAACCGTTGAATTTTTCGTCGGACCGCGCAGGCCCATTTACGGCCAAAGCTTCATCTGCATAATAGCTGGGTGTCTTCATCAAACGTGATTTCAATTTGACTTTCCCGGTTTCTTGAAAGTCTAGTTTGATGACATATCCATCTCCATTGAATATGGGAGAGTTGAATTCATCACTATCTTTCTTATAGGGCAGACCATCGGAATTGATGCTACCAACTGCAGAATTGATAAACATATAGCCATGAATTGTTTCGGGGATTTCTCCTTCCAAAACGTTTAATTCCACATCTAGCTCTTTTCTGGTTGCCGATAAAAGTCTTTCCATAAGGATGATTTGAATGTAATTGGGTGGAACTAAGCTATATAAACCAATTATCAAAAGAAAATGGATATGACGAATGGGGTTTCTATTCGGTTAACCTCTTGTTCTTCAGCGTTTCAATTTATGATTTCCAATTGTATAAAGTTTATTTGTCTTATAAGGCAGTAAGTCCTAATCTTCAAAGTCGAAATTTGGGTAGAGCTCCGAATATGGTTTGTATTCTTTTCTGAGTATTCCTACATGGGAGTTTCGATATAAGCTATCCACGAGTTTATACTCTCTTGAAAAATCATCGATATCAAGCAGAACACTAACTATTGTTGGACGTGCTGCCCCACTGATTTCAGTAAAGTCTGAGTTTTTAAAATACTTACTGTTTCTTTTCAAATCATCCCAGGACCCATTGGTTTCAATAATTTTTGTGACCATATCCATTGCTTCTTGAAGTACATCTTTCTCCTCACCTCCTGAAAAGTCGATATTCGAGAGTGTTAGATGAAAGTTCATAGCTGTACCCAATGTTAGCCGTGAAGTATAGTGATCACCGTATAACAGTTTAAATTTTGTAGGACTAAATGAAATCTCATCGGTCGCCTCGTTTTGGTAATTACTGGATTTATAGCGTAGATAGTTATTCATGTTTTTGTTTTCATGATCTAACTCAATGAAGCCATATTTATTAATGAATAAAAAATCTAATTGGACGTTACCAAAAGAATCATTGAAGACCGGAAATGGAATATGAATTAACCTTGCACTATCCTGTGTTATTTCAGATAACACAGAATCTTTGAAGAAATTGTTGCTTTCCCTATTCCAAGAAACGATGATTTTTTTAGTGAAAGCTTCCTCTAAAGTATAATTTATAATATCTCCGAGGTTCACGGAATCTATTGATAGGACTTTTAGGATATTAAGTTTCCGCTCACTATTTGACGAATTAATGCCATTTCCTAGGTTACTAAATAATCTACTAAAGTATGTGGAGTCTATAGGATTCTCTGAGAAATAGGAATCGACCCGATTTATATCCTTAACTAACGGTTGTATAGCTTTTAGTCTTTCTACTAATTCCTTATTACTTATTTGATTGAGTAATTCTTCGTTATTGCTGGACTCCGTTTCACAGGATAGCATTGAAAAGAGTAAAAGGAAGCTTATGCTAAACTTGGTTAACAGTTTTATAATAGTTCTTTCTTTCATAATAAACGGAATCTTCGTTTTTATTAAACATAACTCCAGACTCGATAATGTCCCACAGAAGTGAATTGGACATTTTAAATAGTAGCCTTTCAAAGTTTCCTCAAAATTAATTTAAACCAAGGGTAAAATCAAGATCGCATAAATATGAGGTTTTTTCTTTTATCAGGCGATGTATGACAGATCCATTTCAGTGTTTGCTCATGTCTCCATTATAGTCTCTTAGAACAGGTCTTTTGAAGGTGGGGACCCACATATTTGACGGTCATTGTTGGAGTTTTTTGATGGGTTTAAAGGTCCTTTTTTGTTACAAAGCTTGTCACAAAAAAATGTAAGTAATCAAAAATGGTCTCCACATTGCTGTTTTGGCCGTTTTCTGGTGTGACCTCGGATGGACCGGTTCGTCGTTACGAGGACAGCCCGCGCTGTCAAACCCCCAAACCTCAGAGCCGAAATCTGATGCTCTGTTTGTATTCTGAATAACGGACTTTCTGTCTTATTTTATTTATATCAACCTTGTAATCAATTTATTGAAAGTCTATGAAAGGAGGTTCATATGGGTTGTCTAACTTCTGGATAGAACTGTTCTTTGCTTTATAGGAATGCTACTAAATAAAAAAGCCCACCATATGGTGAGCTTAAAAGTGACCTCGGAGGGATTCAAACCCCCAACCCTCAGAGCCGAAATCTGATGCTCTATTCAGTTGAGCTACGAAGCCTTGCGGGGCGCAAATATATAAGATTTAAACAAAAATGCGATTGAATTTTCATCCAATCGCACTTAGTTTATTTTTTGATTAAAACCTTAAGCTAACGCTTCTTTTACACGAGCAGCTGCATCTTTTAAAAGTACAGCAGAAACTACTTTCAGACCTGACTCATCAATGATCTTAGCACCTTCCTCTGCATTCGTTCCTTGTAAACGTACAATGATTGGTACATTGATTTCACCAATCGATTTATAGGCTTCTACAACACCATTAGCTACTCGATCGCAACGTACGATTCCACCGAATATGTTGATTAGAATAGCTTTAACCTTAGGGTCTTTTAAAATAATTCTAAATCCAGCTTCTACGGTAGTAGCATTGGCGCCTCCCCCTACATCAAGGAAGTTAGCAGGCTCACCACCAGATAATTTGATCATATCCATGGTAGCCATGGCTAAACCAGCACCGTTCACCATACAGCCAACATTTCCGTCAAGCTTTACGTAGTTAAGCCCTGACTCACCAGCTTCCACCTCTAATGGATCTTCCTCAGATACATCTCTAAGCTCCACAAGGTCTTTATGTCTGTAAAGAGCATTATCATCAAGATTTACCTTGGCATCAACCGCTAGAATCTTGTCGTCTGACGTTTTTAAGACCGGATTGATCTCAAACATAGAAGAGTCCGAACCTTCATATGCTTTATATAGTGCGTAGATGAACTTGACCATTTGTTTAAAAGCATTTCCAGTTAAACCAAGTGCGAAAGCCACTTTTCTAGCTTGAAACCCTTGTAAACCAACTTTAGGATCAACCCACTCTTTGATGATTTTTTCAGGGGAGTTTTCCGCAACTTCTTCGATATCCATTCCCCCTTCGGTGGAGGCCATAATCACGTTAGAGCCAGTAGCTCTGTCTAGAAGGATGCTTAAATAATATTCTTTTGGCTCACTATCACCAGGATAATATACGTCTTGAGCGATCAATACTTTATTAACCATTTTGCCAGCTTCACCTGTCTGGTGCGTAACTAGCGTTCCACCTAAAATATTTTTAGCTTTTTCAGGTACCTCATCAAGACTTTTGGCTAAGACTACACCGTTTGAACCGGTTTCTTGAACTTTTCCTTTTCCTCGACCTCCAGCGTGAATTTGCGCTTTGATCACATACCATCCTGTACCTGTTTGCTCATTTAGTAACTTAGCTGCTTCAACAGCTTTTTCAGGAGTATCGGCTACAATTCCTTCTTGTACGGTAACCCCGTATGACTTCAGAATTTCTTTGGCCTGGTATTCGTGAATGTTCATGCGTATCTTGTTTTATTTGCGAATCTAGTTGATAGGTTTTCGATTCACAAGAGTTGATAGTGTATCGAACAGTGTTAAATACGTAGAATTATGATGCTTGAGGCACAGGGAATTCGGAAAAATTACGGCGCTCTCGAAGTTTTGAAAGGAATTAACCTCAGAATTGAAAAAAAAGAGGTGATTTCTGTAATAGGGGCTTCGGGAGCTGGTAAGTCCACATTACTACATATTCTAGGGACCTTGGATCGTCCAGATATAGGCAAGTTGATTGTTGAAGGAGAGTCTATCTTTGATATGAAGCAAAAGGAACTTGATAAGTTCAGAAATCAACATTTAGGATTTATTTTTCAGTTTCATAATCTGCTACCAGAGTTCACAGCATTAGAAAATGTTTGTATTCCTGGATTTATTTCTAAAAGAAATACAAATGAGGTGAAAAAACGAGCTGGAGAACTTCTAGAGATGCTCGGAGTATCCCATAGAGCAGAGCATAAGCCTACGCAGCTATCAGGAGGGGAGCAGCAGCGCGTAGCTGTAGCACGAGCGCTTGTTAATTCTCCATCACTTGTTTTTGCTGATGAGCCTTCTGGTAATTTAGATTCAAAAAATGCTGAAGAGCTACATCAGTTGTTTTTCAGACTTCGAGACGAGCTGGACCAAACATTTGTCATAGTAACACATAACAAGGAGCTGGCAGAAATGACGGACAGGAAATTGGTCATAGAAGATGGTCGATTAGCGCTGTGAGATCCAAAGGTGTTATCTATATGCTTATAGCTACGTTGCTATTTAGCTTAATGAAAGTATGTGTAAAAACCTTGTCTCATATTCCGGCAGTAGAATTGGTTTTTTTTAGATCTGTATTTTCTTTCTTCTGGTGTCTTACTTCACTTAAACTTCAAGGGGTGCCGGTATTTGGAAAACCAGAGAATAGATTGAATTTGATCTTAAGAGGTACCACTGGCGCTATTGCGCTTTTTACTTTTTTTATAGTGATACAACGAATTCCGCTCGCTACTATGACCGTGATTCAATATTCAAACCCAATCTTTGCATCACTTTTAGGTGTTTTGATCCTTCGAGAAAAGATACTCGCTAGACAGTTGCTGTATTTTGGGATCTCTTTCGCCGGGATATTTGTTATTTACGGCTTTGACTTTCGTGTCACTACATGGGATTTATTTCTAGGGTTATTCGCTTCGCTGTTTGCTGGTATGGCTTACAACTTCATTCGTAAGGTTAAGACATCAGAACACCCACTGGTGATTGTGTTTTACTTTCCTCTGGTGACACTTCCTGTTTCGGCATTGCTTACTTATACCGATTGGGTTACTCCACAAGGTAACGACTGGTATGTGATATTACTACTAGTGTTCTGTGTTCAGTTTGCACAGTATTTTATGACCAAATCATATCAACTAGAGCGCATTTCAAAAGTGTCTATTGTCAACTACTCTGGGATTATATACGCCATCTCTTTCGGTTACTTTCTTTTTGAAGAGGCGGTTTATTGGTCAACCGTTTTTGGTATTGTTTTGGTATTGTCAGGTTTAGTCTTAAATCTTTTTGCGTCTTCTTCGAAGAAAAACGATGTTATGTAGCTGGTCTCACAAAGAAGATTACAGCGCGCAAAGGCAAGCCTGATTACTTATAGCACGTCAGTTGGTAAATGATGAATATGCTTTTTGATATGTGTAATTCGGGAGTTCATATTGGATACATAGCGTTCAATTTCTGTTTCGACAATTATCCTTTGTGCGTCATAAGACTCATTTCCAAATTCTTGTTTTGATTCTCTTTTACTTCGTTCTATTTCCCTACGTTCTCGACACTCCTGCTTAAGATGTTTTACAAAGCTTTTTACCGAGTATTTACTTTCAAATTTCTCTATCTCTTTTTCGATGTCTTTTAGCCCTTTTTCCGAAGAAGCCTTAATCTTATCTAAGATTAAAGAGTCAAGGTGATGAAATTTTTGTATCGTACTAATCACCTCTTCGTGTGTTTCGTTATTCGAACAATACTTTCGTAGTCCGTCATAGTTTCCTATTGTCTCCGTGATTTGCTCCCATTTTCCAACGAGCTCATCAAACCGATCTTCTAGAGACTCACTTTCACTTTGGGCGTTTGCAGCACTTACAATAAAAAATAAAAATAGTTGAATAGATACAATACTTCTCATATACTAGTTGATTCTGATTTTACGAAGCGCAAAGAAGCACCATCGAAACCCATTGTTCTGACTTTGGGTTAGT
>CAYMST010000115.1:0-14044 GCA_964393115.1 uncultured Roseivirgaceae bacterium
CTTACTGAACTTACAGTTGCGGGGACAGCTCTTGATTCTCACAAGATTCCCTTTTCATTGCATACACTACAAGAATTAGTGCATACAAACCGAATAGCGCGCAAAGCTATGATTATTTATCTACTTACATAGCTTATGATATTATTAATACACTGCAAACAGTTACAATTTGCAAAGCGGTATCCGGCACTACCATTTTGCAATAATTTGATTTTATGCTAACTATTGCGCCGTAAAACGAACATAAAGCCTCGCTAAGTGGTCCCTAACCAAACATGACCACAGCAATAGGGATGTGTAAAAATGAAACAATGTTAAATGTAAGTTCTGCCAATTTGGGAAACTTAAGAGCTAGTGTAATTGGAGCATTTCTATTAATGGCTCTAACCACTTGTCAGAAAAAGCAATCCGCGTCGCAAGTGAGTGAGGATAGCAATACTTATCTGAAATCATCGTTCGCCTTCACCCCAAAAATAGGCTATGCCAAACTTTTCACTATTTCTGTACAGGATAGAATCAAGACCCTAATCGTCAGAGACCCCTGGAAATCAAAGGACACCTTGGTTGCTTATGCGCTATATCCAAAGGGAAGCATCGCTCCTAAAGCCACTTGGGCAGATTTTATAATTCCTGTTCCTATCGAAGAAGTGGTGGCTACCTCAAGTCCTCACATAGGTTTTCTAAGCTTATTGGAGGAGATAGATAAAATTACTGGAGTAGCTGAGGATCGTTACTTGTATAACCAGACAGTTTACGAAGAAGTCCAGCAGGGCCATGTCAAACAAATCGGGTCTCTGAAGAATAGCAACCTAGAAACCTTATTGGATCTATCGCCGGACTTAATAATGAAAACAGGTGTTGACAATGTGAGAAATGATGACGAGCGTTTGATAGAAGCAGGAATTCCCATTTCCTATAATGTGGAGTGGATGGAAAATGATATGCTGGCGCGAGCCGAATGGGTTAAATTTGTGGGCGCTTTTTTTGATCAGGATGAAAAGGCTGATTCCATCTTCAAGGCCATTGAAATGGAATATTTAGTGGCCAAGAAAATCGTCGTCGACATAGATTATAGACCCTTCATAATGACTGGGAATAACTTTAAAGGGACTTGGTACATGCCAGGTGCAAATAGTTACCTTACCAAACTTATTATCGATGCGGGTGGGGATTATGAGTTTAAAAACGAAAACTCTACTGGAAGTATTCCACTTAGTTTTGAAGTGGTATTGGAGCGTATGATTGATGCTGATTACTGGATAGGGCCAAGGGCTAAATCACTAAAAGAACTGGAAATGATGGATGAACGTTACCATTTATTTAAAGCCTTTAACCATAAGAACGTCTATACATTCAACAAAAGAATGAGTGATAACGGTGGTAACGACTACTGGGAAAGCGGAATGACCCGACCAGACTTGATACTAAAGGACGTGATCAAAATTTTGCATCCTGAGCTGCTTCCCGAGCACCAACTTTACTACTATCAAAGACTTCAATAAACGCATAGAGTTGACAGAGAAGAAAAGCTTTATCATAAAAACCTGGTTAATTGCCCCTATTGGCATAGGGCTAGTGATTAGTTTATTTCTACTAGACCTAAGCCTGGGAAGCGTGAAAATATCGATAGAGGAGCTATTTCATATCGTCTCAGGCAACGCGGCTAAAAAATCATGGGAGTATATTTTTTTCAATTTTAGGCTTCCTAAAGCTTCTACTGCAATATTAACCGGAGCCGGTATTTCAGTAGCAGGTTTACAAATGCAAACACTATTCCGAAATCCACTCGCTGGACCATCGGTGTTGGGTATCAGTCACGGAGCGAGTCTCGGCGTCGCCATTTTTGTGCTTTCCTCCACCGCCATGTTTGGCGCAAGTATCAACTTTCAAGAAACAATGGGGAGTTGGGGATTAGTGTTATTTGCTGTCAGTGGTTCATTTTTGGTGCTCTTCGCCGTACTATTGGCTTCAGCAAGTCTTTCTGATAATGTTACCATTCTGATTGTAGGTATGATGTTTGGGTTTATTACCGGAGCGGTGGTGAGTATTTTGCAGTTCTTCAGCAATCCTGAATTAATCCAAAGCTTTTTGGTTTGGACTTTCGGAAGTCTGTCTGGCGTTACCTGGTCGCAACTGCAAGTCATGGGGCCTATCATAACGCTTATGCTTTTGCTTACATTGGTCTATGCCAAACAAATGAACGCTTTACTTTTAGGCGAAAACTATGCTATTGGTGTTGGGGTAAATGTCAAGCACACCCGTATAAAGCTTATCGCCATCACGAGCATACTGGCCGGAACCATAACCGCCTTTACCGGCCCTATCGCTTTCATAGGAGTAGCGGTTCCCCACTTGGCTCGTTTACTTTTCAGAACCTCTAGCCACAAGGTTTTAATTCCAGCAACCATCATGTGTGGAATCATTATCATGCTCTTTTGTGATATTATCTCGCAATTGCCGGGATCTCAAACTACTTTACCACTAAACTCTATTACAGCGCTTTTTGGTGCCCCAATCATCTTGGCCATCATTATCAAGAACAAAAAAATGAAAGGAGCATTTTGATGGAGAATACGCACTCAAGTCCTTTTGTCACCCCAATTCTTCATACCAAAAAACTATCCATAGGTTACCGAACGAAAGGTATGGTGCTTGAACTCGAAAAAGAGCTGAGCATTACCATTCACAATGGCGAACTAGTTGCGCTAATCGGACCAAATGGTTGTGGAAAGTCCACGTTGATGCGCACTATCGCCGGGCTCCAAAAGCCTCTGCACGGAGATACATTCATCAAGGGAGTCGACGTAAAACGCATTAAACCTCATCAATATGCACAGCTGTTAAGCTTAGTCCTTACGGATAAAATCAATGTTGGCTCGATGACCGTCATGGATATTGTATCGATCGGACGTTATCCCTACACCAACTTTTTTGCGAAACTAGAGACTAAAGACTATCAAATAATCGAAGAGTCTCTTAACAGTGTTCATCTCGAGAATTATAAGTACCGTTTTTTTCATGAATTAAGTGATGGAGAAAAGCAGCGGGTGCTCATTGCCAAAGCACTAGCGCAAGATACTCCGCTCATCATGCTCGATGAGCCCACGGCGCACTTGGATTTACCCAATCGCGTGGAGATCATGAACATTCTAAGACGTTTGGCTAGAGAAACGAACAAAGCTATTTTGTTGTCTACGCACGAGCTAGACCTCGCACTTCAGACCGCAGACACTATTTGGTTGATGAACAAGGACGAACGCCTAAAAAGCGGGACACCTGAGGATCTGGTCTTATCAAATACTTTCGAACAAGTGTTTAAGAGTGATGCTTTCAAATTTGATAAGCAGTCAGGGTCTTTTGAGGTCGTATATCCTAAAAAAGCGAAGATCGGACTACTTGGAAATGACGTACACAGCATATGGACTCGTCGAGCTTTGGAGCGCGAATGCTATGAGGTTATGGACGACGCTAATCTCCCTATGCAGGTACGATGGGAAGATGGCGATTGGAATTTGGTCATAGACGAACAAACCTTTCAGTGTGAGAGTATAGCCGAGCTGCTTCAACAACTTAGAAATCGACGATCGATATAGGATTCGACCTTACGGGCTTCATTTCACTGTCCTAGGACTAAGAGTATAATCTTCTGCTATTTTTCATTGGCCTAGAGAATGACTTGAACTATATCATTGATAATCCATTGCTTTTGTTAGCACTTGCAGCAGAACCTCATTCATTTTTTAGTTTAATAAGCAGCCCCCCTCTTCTGAAAGTTGCTGCAATTCTTCTTGGGTCTAGTTGTTCTAACCCATTAGGAAAAAGATCTTTCAGTGCTTCGTCAATCTTTAATATTGCTTTGTCATATATACCCTCTTTATTCGTATCCCAATACGATTTAAGCTCACTGAAATTTATATGTGAAATTTCAGATGATTTTAGTGATTTTTCCTCTAGCAAAATTTCTCCACACAGCATTGACAAATAATAATTACTATATGGAATATGCTTGAACTTTTTGACCAATTCGGTTTTTTTTCTGTTCGTATCACAAAATCTGAAAAGTAATACAGCGATAACGGTGTGAGCACCATTGATATCCTTAAAAACTTCACTGTAAAACTTTCCGAAAAGTTCGCTTCTCTTATACTTGGCTAATTGCGGTTTTTTCTTCCAAATAGAAAAAATAGACTCTGCAGCCACCGACGAAGGAATAGTTTCACTGCTAGACAGACTAGCCCCTGTTCCTTTCTTAGTAAGGTATTTGTAACCAAGTTGTGCTACAGCAACTTCTATTTCTTTTTGCAAACTATCATTAGCCCTTAAATCCCTTAGATCAACAGGTGTCTGACTGTTTGTGGCAATTGTAATGTCGGTAGTTAAATTTATTGATTCATGATCTTCTTCAGATACTTCGTAAAGCCTTAATAATACCGTAGTCTTCGTAAAATCTATATCAGGGTTTTGATTGACAGTTTCTAAAATTGTCTTAGATGTTTGACCTCCATTTATGATCTGAATATTTTCAAGTTTTAGCTGCCAATTTTCTTCCATTAAGGCGTTGTGACTGAATTTTTTACACAATACAGTCATTCCGTTATTAAAGAAGTAAAAGTTTTTTCTTTTAGAGGAATCAATCAGTGTTGATTGGATATTTTGATTAACACGATTTTTATTAAGTCCTAAATATTTGCGAATATTTTTCTCTAGCAAAAAGTCTCCATGTCGCTGCATTAATGCCCCAACTTCAGAAACACTCACTTTTCCAATAAGTACTCTCTTGAAATCAAAGTCTTCGATTACAGCTTTTCCTGAAAGTTTTATTGAATCATTTATTTTTCTTGTTGATTGGAGTTGATTGGATATATCCACATGGTTGTAGTGCGAAAAGCTTACTTGACTCTTCGGAAAGTTAGCATTCATTATGTGCTGCTCTCCGTCCTTTAACCACCTTCCTCCATTATTTAATAGGACGCACTTAACAGAAGGGATATAACCGTCTAGAATTAAGGATCTTATTTCCTCTATTTTCGGTCTAATTAGACTATTTAAAGAAACGTCCTTGGAGGGATTAAAAGAGTGCCTATAGCATTTACAACACGTAGTACTGAGTTGTCAGGAAAAGTATAGTCTTTTCTAGATTGAAATGATATTTACTTTGAAATACTACGACTGCAAATTCACAATCATTGGTATCACCAATAAATAACCCGTCAATTCCAGCATCATCGCCTCCATCAGTAATACAACTGAAAGCCTCAGAAATATCCATTTCAAGCGACGAAGCCATGCCAAGGATTAAAAAGGCTTTAGATACCCTATTCCTTTCATCTTTCGAGCCTTCAAACCATTCAGGCTTATCCTCAACAAGTTTGCGAACTCTTTGATCAATTATATGTTTATTGATATCCATTCTTAATTAGTAAAGTAGGGTTAAAGATATAGCCTGTTGATTTTAAAGCGAAGTTTCAAATAAGCTATCCATCTAATTCACTCCACTCAATAACTTTCATTTTATTTATCGATTTCTAGATAAGTCAATCAAGTCGGAAGTAAAAACAAACACGTTTGGAATATCCTTTTCAACTTTTCTTAATCTTCTTATACAAAAAGAGGTTCCATTTTTCCTCTGCTACACCATGTTTGTCCATCTCAGCACGTGAAAGCGTGAAGAACAAATCCGAAAGGCGATTGATATAAGCAGCGATGTATTCCTCCACACAGTCTGGGTCCACATCTGCCAAGCTGAACAACGTTCTTTCTCCGCGACGGATTTGTGTTCTGCATACATGACATAAAGCTGATATCTCATTTCCACCTGGAAGCAGGAAGTAATCTGATGGACTGCTCAACGCTGCTTCTAGTTCATCAATCCACTCTTCGCAGAAGGTAGCTCCATCGGTAGGTCTCGGATTTTTGTTTTCCTTATTCGATTCTGAAGGGCGAGCCAAGTGCGACATCATATCCATGAGATCCTTTTGGATGCGGTGTAGGTTTCCTTGCCATTCATGGTCCTCACCTAATTTCGCTCTAAGCAAACCGATCGTGCTGTTAACCTCATCGAGTGTTCCCAAGCATTCCATGCGTGCTCCATTCTTAGGCTCTCGCTTACCTCCAAATACCCCTGTTGTCCCTTTATCTCCTTTTCTAGTGTATATTTTCATATTCTTAAGTCTTGCGTTAAATGTTTAATGTTAAAAGTTTTATCCTTATACGGTGTTAAGTATTTAGTATCAAGAGATTTGACTCACCTGCTTGCTTTCCAAATTCACCTTTTTCATGTGGTCGCAAGCAACTCTTAACAAAATCAACTCTCCTATCGACAGCCTCCTTCGGGAGGAGAATCAACTCAAAACCCATTTCTGAATAACTTTTTTGCAGTGCTTTTTCTAGCTCCAAACCATAACTAAATTCTTGTTGTCGCTGTTCATCTTTTTGATAAATAGATTCCCAGGTCGGAGCAAAAAAGACCTGCTTATGAAACTTTTCCAAATAGGAAAATTCTATCAGTTGTCGATCAACTGGCATTCCTTCTACCTGAAGATACGCGATCAAATCGAGTATGGATCGGTCCGTGAATATAGCTTCTGAATGATTTGAAAGCGACGTAATGAACTCCCCATATACCAGCTCAACAAACATATTTACATTCTGCCATGGAGTACCGCTTCCTCCTATTTCTTGCTGACTCGAAATTACTTTTCTAGACACTTCTGGCATACAAGAATACTCACGCCCTAACGCGTCGAGCAAACAAGTTTTTCCTGTTCCCGGAGCACCAGTGATGATATACTTCTTCCTGTAAGGTGTCATGCGAAAACAAAAATGAGACAATATAGCGTAATAAAAAGCATACTTGAGGCCCAATTTACATAAGTAGCCATCTTTAGGTCTTGATCAGTGATCACCTTTTTATATTGACCTATGTACGGCTTTTCAACTAGCTGTCCATGATACTCATTCAGACCTCCAAATTGGCAGCCGAGTATATAGGCTAATGCTGCCTCTGGATATCCAGCATTTGGGCTTGCGTGCTTCTTCCCTTCCCTTAAGACAAAGCCTATTCCCTTTAGTCTGCCCGTTACAATGAGCATTAATAAGGCGGTAATTCTTGCCGGTATAAAATTAGCCACATCATCGAGTTTGGCCCCAAATCTCCCGAATGCCATGTACCGATCAGACTTATAGCCAATCATAGAATCAAGTGTGTTGATCATCTTGTAAGCGACCGCTCCTGGCACACCCAATACAAAATAGTAAAATAGCGGAGCAATGACCCCGTCACTCAAGTTCTCCGATAAGGTCTCCAACGTAGCCGTGCGTATTTGTTGCTCGTTAAGTTTTGAAGTATTCCTTCCCACAATCCATGAAAGCCGCTTTCTTCCTGCTTCGAGCCCTTCTTTCTTTAGCGTTTTAAAGACCGCTTGCCCTTCTTTGATCAGTGTTCGATTAGCCAAACAATAGAATAATAAAATGATGGCAACTCCATCTGATAATGGAGGGTTAATATCTTTTAGGACTTCTAATAACCGATATGTTAAAGTGAGGGTTATTGTGACGAGTATAACTACCAGGAAAGCACCTTTTAACACCTTAGAACTCCCTCGATTGAGCAACTTTTCACCTTTGGAAATCATTCTTCCAAACAGCACAATCAAGTGCGGCATCCAACGTGGATCACCCAGCCATGAATCCAATGCAAAGGCAATAAGCAAAATATAAACCCGTGCTATTTCCAATTTTTAAGGGCGTTAATTAGACATTCGTTTGCTTCAGGGCTTTGTGTGGACAAACGTATATATTCTCCCTTTAGTCGTGCAAAGTTCGTGGCATCACGAACAAGTATTCCATGCTGATCAGCCAAATAGCTTTTCAATTGATCAGCGAAACCTTTATACAGCTGTACAAGAAAATAACTGGTACTTGTAGGAAGGACCTTTAGCCATTCAACACTTGATAATGCTTGAATAAACTCTTGTGTTTCAGTCAGTAACTCCTCCACATCAAACTGCCATTGATCATAGCGTTCAAACAGCTTTAACCCAGCTTGAATAGCCAAGGTATTCACACTCCAAGGCATCTTTTTGCTATCCAGTGATGCTATGACCTCAGATGAAGCAACAATATACCCCAGTCTTATTCCAGGTATAGCGAAAGTCTTGGTCAAAGAACGTACCACGATCAGGTTTGGCAATTCTTTTACCCAAGAGATTATGGATGAAATTTGATTCGTGAACTCTATATAGGCTTCGTCAATTACAAAAATGGTCGAAGGAGTATTTTGTATCCTCTTCACCAACTCTTCAGTCGGTATAAAACTTCCGTCGGGGTTATTTGGATTACAGATAAAAACCAGCTCACATGCTTTACTTTTTATACCCGATAGCCCAATCAGTTCATAGTCCAATCCATGAATCCTACAAGCGTCTTCGTACTCGGAAAAGGTAGGCGCAACAATGGCTGCTTTCCTATCCGAAAATGCATGTGCGATAAGGTAAAATGCTTCGGTTGCTCCGTTCGTAAAAAGGAATTGATTGGAAGGAAGGTCGAACTTATTTGCTGCGACATCACTCAATTCACTAGCTCGTGGGGAAGGATAGTGCTGGATTTTCTGGGTTTGGGCTGCGATTTCTCTAAGCAGTTCCGTTGGACTGCCTTTGTAATAGACATTGGAACTGAAATTATACTTGATCTTCCCCCTATACCGATGTAAATCGTCCCCGTGTCCCTCGATCATTCGTTTTGGCTATTAGCAATGATGGCCTGCATATCTAGATGTTGATCAATCCAACCAGCAAGTTTCTGATACTGTTCTTCTTTGAACAACAAATAGTTTTTGGCTTCGGCGTTTTCATACTTCAAACGAAGTAGCTCGTTTACAACGACTTGATTATCCAAAACCCCATGAAGATAGGTTCCCCAACTCTTGTCACCGTCAAAGTATCCTTCAGGTAACCCGTTTATTCTATTTAGCGGTTGGCCTCCTTTCACCTCTGTTTCTCCCATGTGGATTTCATACCCCACACAAGTTTCACTGTTGCCCTTATACGTAAAGTTTTGTTGCACTACTCTTTTCTCAAGCGTTAACGTAGTGGTTATGTCAAAAAGTCCCAATCCAGTTACTTTACCCTGACCGCTTTCCACTTGGTAAGGATCGTCAATCCACCGTCCCATCATTTGATATCCACCACAAATCCCGATAATCGGTATTTTCCGATAAAGGTCCTGAATCGTTTCGGTTATACCATCCTCTTTCAAAGCCACTAAATCCTCTATCGTATTTTTGGTTCCAGGAAGAACGACTACATCTGCTTTTTTGAGCTCCTTCACATCTCTGGTGAAGTATAAGTTGATAAGTGGTTCTTGCTCCATCGCTTGAAAGTCGGTGTAGTTCGACATGTAGTTGAAGTGTACAACAGCTACATTTAGCTTATCATTTTCAGCTCGAGTCTTCCTACGGTTAAGTGCCACAGAATCTTCTTCTTCTAAAACAATATCATCGGCATATGGCATCACACCAAGCACTGGAATACCAGTCAACTCTTCCAGAGTCTTTTTTCCTTCTTTGAAAAGAGCCGTATCCCCTCTGAATTTATTGATGATGACTCCTTTAACCAATTTCCTTTCCCAAGGTTCTAAAAGGGCTATCGTACCATAGACACTTCCAAACACACCTCCTCTATCGATGTCCGCGATCAGGTATACGCAAGCGTTGGCCGCCCTTGCCATGCGCATATTCACAATATCCCGATGCTTCAAGTTTAATTCACTGATACTACCGGCTCCTTCCATAACAACAGGAGCATACTGCGTATTCAGCGTATGGAACGCCTTTTTTGCCAAGTCAAAAAGTGGCGTTTTATGATCTGAAAAATATTCTTTGGCTGTTTGATCACCTGTCGGTTTGCCATACACCACGACCTGAGACTTGTTGACAGAAGAGGGCTTTAGTAAGATTGGGTTCATCTCTACCATCGTCGGAGTTTGGCACGCTTCAGCTTGCACCGCCTGTGCCCTGCCTATCTCTAGTCCATCAGGTGTGGAGTAGCTATTCAGCGACATGTTTTGTGCCTTAAAAGGAGCAGGATCAAAGCCGTTATTCTTTAACCATCGGCAAATGCCAGTGGTAATCCAACTTTTCCCTACATCTGACCCTGTTCCCACCAGCATGATAGGCCTCATCTTTTTCATTACTTGCGAAATTAGATGAAACTTAGGGAAGTGATCTGGTGACCTGTTTGAAATCAGCTAGTCGGTATTCGTGAATTTTGAAAGTCGTCTAGGTAAAGTGAAAGTTTCTCAATGTTAAGTTGTGTCATTTTCACATTATACACCTCAATTCTGGTATCATCAAAGTGGATTTTTAATATCCCATTCTGAATACTGTAAGACTCAATCTTCACAAAAGAGTAGTAAGAAGAATTACCGTATTGGATATATAGTTCTTGGTTTTTCAAATAGAGCTGAATGGTACTTTCATAAAAAACATAGTTGAAGATAGTTGCAATACCACCCAAGGCTAAAATCGTCCAATGAAAAAAGGAGTTTGGCATCCAGTAATACAAAACCAATATCACAATGAGAACTCCGACAGCAATCCCCACTCCTCGCCTGATACCGTCATACTTGGCCTTGATAAATGTTCTTTGTTTAAAAACCTTCCATTTTTTGTAAACTATCGCTGCGAATGTCAGGGAGAAAATAAATGGGCATAACACATCATAGTGTTGAAAGCTTTGTGCTTGCTCTTGAAATAAATTCCCCAGGATTATTCCAATCACAATAGATAGGATACCATAATAGTCTTTCATATGGCACTTATAACCACCAGAGTAAAGTTCACAAATAAACTCATTAACTATCAGCAACTCAAATCTTCAAAAGAAACCTAAAGCACAATCAGAACTATGGTAACTTATTCTAATCTAGACGACTAATCTGATCACCTCTCCATAATCTACCTGATACCTTTCAAAAGCTTCTTTCAACGGTGTATCATGCATTTTAGATAGGATTACTCGAATTGGTCCAGCATGGGTGACTATTACAATCTTTCCTGCTTTTCTTGATAAGATGGTGTCATAGCAGTCGAGTACTCGATCAGCAAGTTGAGTCATGGATTCACCATTCGGTACAGCTTGATAAACAAAATCTTCCATCCAAGGGTCTAACTCCTGTTGAGGAATAGAAGACCACAGTTGCATCTCCCATTTCCCAAAATTCATCTCTTGGAGTTGGGGGGCTTGAATTATTTCCTTACCGGCAATAAGTTTGGCAAGCTCGTCGCACCTACTTAATGGACTGGTATAAACAATATCCACATCAGTAGGCAGCTGTGCTAACACCAACCTCGACTCTTCATTAAATGAAGACGAAAGTCCAAGATCTGACTGCCCATAGCAGGTCCCTTTGCTCACGTCTGGTGTCGTATGACGAACTAAATAAATTTCCATAGCACTAAAGCAGAGAAATAAAAGACTACCTCCACAATCTGTTGAGTGGCACCAAGGCAATCTCCAGTATAACCGCCTATCTTCTTTTGAAATAGGTTACTCAAGTAGACTTTAGCCAGATAGAGAGGTATCAGAATCAGAAACCATAGAGGCTGACCAGTAAAAATGACTATTCCAACTAAGGGGACTAATCCAAAGATCATCATGACCACCAAATTGATATGAGAGTACGATTTGGCTACCGGTCGTGCTTTACTTTTTTCATCTTCCCTCGCATACTGATGAGTAAAAATCACCGTCGCTGCTATCAGTCTACTCAATGTATGACCATTGATCGCAATGAGGAAGAGCAACCAAGTATCATATTGCTTCGCACTTTCTGTGACGAGAGAAACCTTCAAAAGGAATAATAGAATCAAACCCACAACTGCATACGTTCCGACCCTACTATCCTTCATGATATTCAGAATCTGTTCCTTTTCCCATCCTCCTCCAAAGCCATCACACACATCAGCAAACCCATCTTCATGAAAGGCTCCTGTTATCCAAACTGAAAGGATAATGAACATTATAGATGCGAAGAAAGGACCAATCAGCCATTGTCCCACTAGCAAGCCAATCCCCGAAACCATTCCTATAATCCACCCAATGAGCGGAAAATAGCGAACTGACTTGTTAATATAGTCCGAGTGATGGCCTACCCAAGAGGGGCATGGTATTCGGGTATAGAACATCACGGCCGCAAAGAACACATTCAGTTCTTCCTTCATGATTACGCCTTCTCGCTGACTCCAGCTGCTTCGAAACTAGCCATATTATTGATGATAGATGTTGCCATCTGCAAAAGCGGGTAGCTTGCTGCACATCCAGTTCCTTCCCCTAACCTCATCTGTAGCTCTAATAACGGTTCTGCCTGGAGATAGGCCAAAGCCTTTCTATGCCCCAATTCCTCTGATCGATGCGTAAAAACAGCATATTCTTGAATTTGAGGAGCCATTCGTTGTGCGATTAAATAAGCAGCGGTAGAAATAAAACCATCCACCATAACAACACATTTTTTGGAAGCTGCTTCGAGCATTCCTCCCACGATTTGAGCGATTTCAAATCCACCGTATGTAGCCAAAATCTTATCAGGGCGATCATCGGAATCAAGACCGTGAAATGCCTTCACCTCCTCAAGTACTTTGAGCTTTTGATCCACCAATTCTACATTGGCACCAGTGCCTTTCCCGACACATTCAGGAAGTGGCAAATCGCAAATAGTACTCATTATTAGCGAGGCAGCGGAGGTATTACCGATTCCCATTTCTCCAAAGCCAACTACGTTACTTCCCTTTTCTAAAATCTCAATGACGGCTTGTCCACCTTTTTGTAAGGCCAGTTGGCACTCATCAAGGCTCATCGCTGGTTCGGTACGATAGTCGGCCGTCCCCATCCCTATTTTGGAATGGATCAAAGGAAGCGTTGGGTCAAATTCGTGATTCACACCAGCATCTACCACTACGACTTTCATTCCCGAGACTTGAGACATCGCGTTGATTGCTGCACCTTCTCCCAAAAAATTCATCACCATCTGATGGGTAACTTCCTGTGGAAAAGGATTGACAAGGCCTGACCGTGCAATACCATGGTCTCCTGCAAACACCAAAACAACTGGATTTCGCAATGTTGGAGTAAGAGTATCTTGTATACGGGCTAGTTGAAAAGCAAGCTGTTCTAGCTTGCCAAGTGACCCTACAGGTTTCGTTTTAAAGTTTAGTTTATGCCAAATTTGATCATCTAGTGATGCCGCGATCGGCTCCACGGACCACTGAAGTGTGTCAGTCATACTTTACGATTATACTATTTCAATTGAAGCGGTAAACCCGAAACCATGAATATGGCTTTATCTGCTTTCTGAGCGATAAACTGGTTCGTCCAACCTTGCAATTCCGCGAATTTACGACCAATACGGCTTTCAGCATGTCCCCCCATTCCAATTTCATTCGAAATAATAATGAGCGTACCCTCCTGTTCAAATAAGGATGTCAATTGTTGCTTTGCTTGCTCCAAACAAGCCTCTACATCTTGTTCTAAGTCAAAAAAATAATTGGTCAACCATAAGGTAACACAATCCAGCACCACCACTCGGCCGGATATATCTAATCGTCCTATCGATTTTTCTTCTTCCCAATTCTCCCATCGATCGTCTCGCTCATCTTGATGTCGTTTTACCCGCTGTTCAAAATCGGCATCCCATTTCCGAGAAGTCGCTAGATAAACCGGGTTATCCGATAAGCCTAACGCTAATTCCATAGCATGACGACTTTTTCCCGATCGTTCTCCGCCAGATATGTAGTAAACCATTCACAAATATGAATAAGATTTCATCTAGAATCCACGAAAGAGTGAACTCGCACACAGCGTTAAGCTGAAAAATTAGTTCATCACCAAGATCAGTGGTAAAATTACAGTATTTGCCCGTTGCTTTATTTCTGTACCTCTAATTTAATGATTGCTTCATGAGAACAATTTTACTAGCTATTTTCTATCCCCCGGGCAAGTTATGTTAGCACAGTCTAGTATTTCTACTTCACTCTTGATACAGCCATCAC
>CAYMST010000116.1:0-13993 GCA_964393115.1 uncultured Roseivirgaceae bacterium
TTATATGAGCCATCTTCATTACATTGTACATAAACCAAGCCTTTGGCTCCGATCTGTGGTTTCTTAACAAAATCAGTAAGCGCATCTACTTGCTTTCTAGTGTAGGAAGCACATCCCTCCGCGCAGATACCGACTACAAGTTCGGCATCATCAAATACTTTGAAGCCCTTGTTTTGCGCTAAGTCGTTCAACTCTTGAAACTTCATCCCAAATCGAATATCAGGCTTGTCTGAACCATAATATTTCATAGCATCTGAGTATGGCATTTTGGCAAACTCGCCGAGTTCTACTCCCCTGACCGTACTGAAAAGATGTCTTACCAGACCTTCAAAGATGTTGATAATATCTTCTTGAGTTACAAAAGACATCTCACAGTCTATTTGAGTGAACTCCGGTTGTCGATCAGCTCTTAAATCTTCGTCCCGGAAACACTTTACAATCTGGAAGTACCTGTCAAAACCAGAAACCATCAGCAGCTGCTTGAAAGTCTGTGGAGATTGTGGCAAGGCGTAAAACTCACCTGGGTTCATGCGTGACGGCACCAAAAAATCTCTAGCTCCCTCTGGAGTCGACTTGATCAGCACTGGAGTTTCTACTTCCATGAACTGAAGTCCATCCAGGTACTTACGCGTTTCCTGCATCATTTTATGACGCAGCTCGAGATTCTTGCGAACGCTATTTCTTCTTAAATCGAGGTATCTGTATTTTGCTCGTAAATCTTCACCACCATCAGTATCATCTTCGATGATGAACGGGGGAACTTTTGACTCATTTAAATATTCCAGCTGCTCTACCGCCACCTCGATGTGGCCTGTTGGGATTTTGTCGTTTTTTGACAGACGTTCGATAACAATGCCTTCAGCTTTGATCACGAACTCTCTTCCTACTTTTTTAGCAAGCTCAAGTATTTCTGCACTGGTTTTTCCATCTTCAAAAATCAACTGAGTGACTCCATATCGGTCGCGCAAGTCAATCCAAACCATGCCTCCTTTATCTCTCAGCCGCTGCACCCATCCGCATAGCTTTACCTTCTTACTTACATCATCAATTCGTAATTCACCGCAGGTATGTGTCCTGATCATATTTTACGTATTTTGTGTCGTTATAGAATCGAAAATCTACCAAAGTTAGAAATTGAACTTACAAATCATGTTTTTCTAACATATTTTTGGCCGATTACGTAATGGTTTCTTGGTTTTTTTATTCTTTTTACCAAAATCGATCAGTTTTTTTATTAAAATTCTAATATGAACCGAGTTCTATTTTTACTTGTGGTTTTCTCTAGTGTAACTCTTTGCAATACATTGCAAGCTCAAAACCAGCTCAAAAGAGTTGAGCCCACGAAGTACCTCAGTCTAGATATACCCATACATTTTTCTCGATTGAGTGAGGAGCAAGCTCTTAAACTATTCCCCTCTAATCGCATCCCTATTGCGGCTTATGCTGACCCTGGTTCTCGTGCGGTTTTTGGTATTAATAAGTCTACGACGAGATGGCGAGAGGCAGACCTTGATATGCTTCAGGGATTTTATAAATCCAACATTTTCTCCCTTCATGATTCTGTAACCATCCTTTCGGAAGGGCTCTATGAGGTGAACGGCAAACGACAAGTTTTCTTTGAATTTAACTCAATTGTGGAAGGGGACAAGGAGTCCATTAATTCCTCTGAGGATATATGGAAGTACAATTACATTCAGTATGCGATCATAGATAATTACGTTTTTATCTTCAACTTCTTTTCTAATAGTTCGCTTAAGCGAGACTATCAACAAGATATAAAGGCGATGATGAAAACCATCAAATTTGGAAAAAAGATAAAATGAGTGTTATCGATCCGTTTTCGGATGATTATTTCATGCACCAAGCACTCTTGGAAGCCAAAGAAGCGTTTGATCAGCAGGAGATCCCAGTTGGAGCAATTGTGGTATCCAAAAAGCGAATTATTGCAAAATCCAGCAATCAAACCGAGCGCTTGGTTGATTGCACAGCGCATGCAGAGATGTTAGCCATTTCGGCCGCACAAAATTATTTAGGATCAAAGTACCTTACCGATTGCTCATTGTATGTAACACTAGAACCTTGTGCGATGTGTGCAGGGGCTATCTATTGGGCGCAGCTAGCAAATGTTTATATAGGAGCTCGTGATGAAGGTCGTGGTTTTTCTCGTCTATCCCCACCATTACTACACCCCAAGACTAAATTACACTGGGGGATACGAGAAAGCGAATGTTCGGAATTGATAAGAAATTTCTTCAAAAAACTGCGTGAATAAAGCGACTAGAGGTCTGTGAAAAATTAATAGCAGTAAATTCCTACTATCTTTCAAATGTTATCATAAGAAAATTGAAACTAACATTTTGGTAGTGTTCATTTTCGGTTTCATTTGTACGTGTTGCTACATCCATTAGATAGAATATTGTTGATTTACAGAAAGGTGTATGTTTTTTAGTAATAAGCCTTAGTTTAATCTGTTACGGTGTCTTGTTCAATATTTTCTTTACAAAAGAAAACTTTTTTATATTGGGGACTAATTATTTTTTATAATTTTTTCCAATCAAAACATGTCAAAGAAAGTAATTGTTCTAGGCGGTGGAGTAGCAGGTATGAGTGCCGCTCACGAGCTGGCCGAACGTGGCTTTGAGGTCCATGTCTATGAAAAACAACCCGTATATGTAGGAGGAAAGGCCAGAAGTGTCGATGTCCCCAATTCAGCAACCGATGGTCGTGAACCGCTTCCCGGCGAGCATGGCTTTAGATTCTTCCCAGGCTTTTACAAGCATGTCACGGATACTATGAAGCGTATCCCTTTTGGAAAGAACAGTAACTGCTTTGAGAACCTGGTACCTACTCAGCGTGTTATGATGGCGCGTTATGATCAACCACCGATAGTGACGCTGGTTAACTTTCCCAAATCCTTAAAAGACTTGAAAGTGCTCATCCACTCTATGGAAACCGCACATCTTGGGTTGACGAAAGAGGATAAAGAAGCATTTGCGGAGAAGATTTGGCAGCTTATGTGTAGTAGCTACACCAGAAGGAATCAGGTCTATGAGAAAATGGGCTGGTGGGAGTACATGGATGCTGATGATCATAGCGAAGCATATCGTGAATATTTTGTAACCGGGCTTACCCGTACTTTAGTAGCTGCACAAGCGCAGTTAGTAAGTACGAAAACAGGCGGAGACATCCTTTTACAGCTTTTCTTTCTAATGGCGAATCCATCTGCTCATGCAGATCGTGTTTTGAATGCTCCTACAAATGACGCATGGCTGTACCCGTGGAGAGACTACCTTGAGAAAATAGGTGTTAACTACAACCACGGCTACTTAGTAGAAAGTATAGAGTGTGATGGCAAGGTCATCACTGGTGCCAAAGTGAAAGATGAGAAAACCGGACAAGTGCGTGAGATCACCGGTGATTATTATATTTCTTGTGTTCCGGTAGAGCGGATGTCAGGGTTATTGACTGATAATATCCTTAAAGCAGACCCTACGCTTGCCTCTTTAAAAGAATTGGCAGGAGATGTGCAGTGGATGACGGGAATTCAGTTTTATCTAAATCAAGATGTTAAGTTAACCAAAGGGCATGTTATTTTCACTTCGAGTCAGTGGGCGCTTACCGCGATATCTCAAATCCAATTCTGGGATGGTTACAAGATTACCAACCATGGTAATGGTGAGGTAAAAGGAGTACTTTCTATAGATGTCTCTGACTGGAATACTCCTGGTATTGTAGAGCATGATGGGAAATTTAAGACCGCCAAACAGTGTACGAAAGAAGAGATTAAAGAAGATGTATGGGCACAACTTAAAAAGAGCCTAGTAGACAAGGACGGTAATTGCCTGATTAGCGATGACATGATTATTGACTACTATCTCGACAGAGACATTAAGTTTGGTGATGATGGTATCGTAACTAAAAATGAGGAGCCTCTACTGGTCAACCGAGTGAACACCTGGGCGCTTAGACCGGAAGCGTTTACTCATATCCCCAACTTTTTGTTAGCCTCTGACTACGTACGTACAAATACAGATCTGGCCACTATGGAAGGTGCTAATGAGGCAGCCAGAAGAGCGGTGAATACGATTATCCAAGACTCTGGTTCTGACATGGCATTTTGTAAGATCTGGAAACTGCATGAGCCCGATGTATTGGCCGTTTTCCGATGGGTGGACAAGCAACGTTTCAACAAGGGGCTGCCATTTAGCTTCAAGATGCCCTGGCACTTTGCCTTGATCCACAACATCTGGGTTTTGATTTTGAAAATATTAGGTAAACTCTAAATAAAACAACGTATGTGGTTAAATACCGATGTCTATACGCTACCGCAGCTGATACTTTTTATGGTCGCCGCTGCCTTTTGGGTAGTGGCCTATATTCTAATCATTAAGGGAATAAAGAAATATCAATATGTCGGAATACCCGTTGCTGCCGTTTGTGCAAACTTTGCCTGGGAGCTATTATGGAGTACCGCTTTTCGTACGAATATGGGGCTACTCTTCGAATGGGGGTATCGTATCTGGTTTTTTCTGGATGTGTATATTCTAATTCACCTTTTTCGATATGGCTATAAGCAGGCGGCGAATAAAGTTATTGCTCAGAAAACACCTCAATTCCTCGTACTTGGGTTGTTGATGTGGATTGTGGGTATTTACGTTTTTACGAATGAGGTTTATGACCCTATTGGCGCTAAGTCGGCATATGCTGTCAATACCAATATGTCAGCAATTTATATCTTCTTAATTCTCAGACAACCAAATCAAGAAACGTTGACACCGCTCATTGCCTGGTTGAAAATGTTGGGTACCGCGCTTACAACGGTTTTTTGTTTTTGGGTATTTCCCAAGGAGACCACGATGCTATATTTAGGGGTAGTAAGTTTCATTTTAGATATGATTTATATTTATTTAACCTACAAAAGACCTAAATCAAGTACAACCTAATCAAATTGTTGATTTCGTAGATGAGCAAAACCAGCCTATATCGCTATCTGGAGACCGTTGCTAACATAGGAGTTACTGACCAACTGGTAACCCGAGAAGCAGGTAAAATCAGACTAATTAATGTTTTCTCTCTAGTGAGTGTATTGTCACTTACAGTATATGCGCCATTATTTTATTCTTGGGGTATTACCAATTTGGTTTGGGTTTCCGCGATGCAGTGGATATGTTATGTGATATCCATTTTATTAAATAAAGTTCATCGATATAGGCTCTCCAAGTTAGTATTCATATTCCAGTTGAGTATCGCTACCATGGCTTTTGGAAGTATCATGGGGGAGGGAGTTCAACTTCAATTGTTTTATATCCCTATTATTTCTTTGTCTATCGTCTTGTTTAATTCTCAAGAACCGTTAGAGCGCGTTTTATCTACGATATTTCCCATTATTTGCTTTGTTGTCTTGGAGTTTGAAGAATACTCCATTTTACCAACACACCCGATGGAACTGGGAATAGTAAACTTCATGCGGTGGACCATATTTGTGGTAGTATTGATACTCAACTGGTTAGTTATCAATATGTATTCTGTGCATACAGAAAGAGCAGAAAAGGAAATCTCCGTATTGTATGATGATAGCCTTGTGAAAAATCAGCAACTGGAAGAAAAATCAGTTCTCTTAGCACATCAGCGTGACGAAATACAGGAGAATAATCGGAATATCATGTCTAGTATCAATTATGCGCAAAGAATTCAGGAAGCTATATTACCTACCAATGAGGAGATAAAAAGACACTTGCCGGACTCCTTTATTTTTTATCGACCGCGCGATATCGTATCAGGAGACTTTTATTGGATGGCAGAGCTTCATAATAAGTTGTATGTAGCAGCAGTTGACTGTACAGGACATGGTGTTCCTGGGGCTTTTATGAGTCTTATCGGCGCTACGTTGTTGCAAGAAATAATTGTAAGTGATACCATGATGAGGCCTGGTAATGTATTGACTACGCTGAATGAACAAATCGTGACAAGTCTTCGCCAGAGCAGTAATGATAACAAAGACGGAATGGATATGTCGCTCTGTGTTATCGATAAGGAGAAAAGAATGCTTTCTTTTTCGGGAGCCAGAAATCCCCTATACTATGTTCAAAAGGGCAGTTTTGGAGAGATTTTGGCAGATAGAGTGTCTATTGGAGGGATTGATGAACATAAGCAAGGACATCAATTTACAAGTCATGAGATGTATCTAGATGGTCCTACAACGATCTATATGTTTTCAGACGGCTATCAGGATCAGTTTGGAGGAGAAAGGGAGAAGAAATTTTCCAGACGAAAATTTAAAGCACTGATTGATAGAATAGGTGATGCTCCAATAGCTGATCAGTATGCTAAAGTGTCGCAAGAGTTTTATCAATGGAAAGGAGAACATTCTCAAGTAGACGATGTTCTTGTAATGGGATTCAGAATATAATTATACATACGTACATAAGAATACTTTTTATGTCATTGAATCTGGATGGATGAGAAAAATTAGGGATACTGTCATATCGGCATACGATTTCGTAATCAACCTAGGTCTTTACAAATTTCAGAATAACTCTGCCTCGCGAAGGGTAAGACTTATCAATGCATTTTCCATGTTTGCTATGATTGTTCTTACCATATATATGCCCATCTTTTATTATTGGGGTATTGGTGATCTGGTTTGGGTATCTATCAGTCAATGGATGGCATATGGCCTTTCTTTGCTCTTCAATTACTTAAGAAAATTTAAAGTCGCCAAGGTAATTTTTATATCACAACTTAGCCTCGCCACTATGGCGTTTAGCAGCATTATGGGTGAAGGTGTACAGCTACAACTTTTCTACATTCCTATCATTAACCTTTCCGTAGTTTTATTTGATTCTGAACAAAAGCTCGAAAGGTTTGTTACGTTTGTTTTTCCGATTGTTTGCTTTTTCACTTTGGAATATGTGGATTACAATATACTGCCAAGGTTTATTTTAGAGCCTCAACTTGAAAAGTTTATGCGTTGGACCATTATAGTCGTTATTCTCATCCTTAACTGGATTGTAATTAGCGCTTTCGCGAAGAGCTCAGAAGTAAAAGAAAAGAAAATACATCGCTTGTTTGACTTGTCTTTTGCAGATCGGTTAGACTTCGAGCATCGGGAACTGGACAAACAAATAAAGGAGAAAGGTTAATTCATTAAGTTAAAAATATTCAGACGAAAAGTGACACACAAAATTCAGGGTTGTTATTGTCTGGAGGAAGGTTGATGAATAACTTTGATTCTTTCTAAGTAGAGTATCACTAAATCTTATAAATCTAAAGAATCATGGCATTCGAATTACCAAGCTTACCTTATGCACACGATGCACTAGAGCCACATGTTGACGCAAAAACCATGGAAATTCATCATGGAAAGCATCACAACGCATATGTAACTAAGTTGAATGGTGCAATAGAAGGAACGGAAATGGCCGATAAGTCACTTGAAGACTTATTAGTGAATCACTCTGATAATGGAGCGGTAAGAAATAATGGCGGAGGACACTTCAATCATACATTATTTTGGTCGATCATGTCACCAACCGGTGGTGGAGCCCCAACGGGAGCGTTAGCAGAAGCTATCGATGCTGCTTTTGGCTCACTTGATGGATTCAAAGAAAAATTTTCAGCAGCAGCTGCTACACGATTTGGCTCGGGGTGGGCATGGTTATGTGTAGTAGATGGCAAGTTAGAAGTTTGCTCGTCTGCCAATCAAGATAACCCAATCATGCCAAACGTAGGCTGTGGCGGAACGCCAATCCTAGGCCTAGATGTATGGGAGCATGCTTACTACTTAAACTACCAAAATAGAAGACCTGATTACATCAGCGCTTTCTACAATGTGATTAACTGGGAAGAGGTAGCTAAGCGTTTTGAAGCGGCTAAGTAAGTTAATTGATAAATAAGAATAAAGACGGTTTCGAAACCCAGCCAATTGGCTGGGTTTTTTTATGAAAATAAAAAACCGACGCTACTCTTTTTAAATGAGTCAGTAAATGAACTTCTCGTTTTATTTTTGACTTCCAACCATCACTAAACCATGAAAAAAGAAGAGCTGGAAGAAACCGACATATTATATGCTGACCTAGAAAAACGATTGGACAGTATGAAGGGTAAGCGTAGGAAATATGTTCTGTTCCATAAGCTGAATAAGGTCATCATGATTGGTGCAGGTGCTGCAATTACTGTTATAACCGGGTGGAACTTTGATGACTGTTGTATTTGGTTGTATGGTTTGACACCTAATAATATCGTGCTTGTCACTAGTGCTTTGATTACCCTATTGGCAGCGATGGAAGGACTTTTTAATTTCAAGGATAAGGCTATGCTGTATGAAGTATTGGTTTTTGACTTGCGAAAGCTCCGAAACGATATTGTCTACGATGCCGATAAAGGACTTTATCCAGGAAATAGAGATGAGTATTACGTAAGATACAAAGACATATTGGAATCGAAGAAGGATGTGATTGAAGAATCTTACTCAGGGACCGACTAAATGCGCAATTATCATTACTAAGCCATAGGCCGATATTTAATACGTACACCACTACTCCACTTTTCGTCTCAAACCAAAAGAGAAACAAAATGTGTTGAAGGAAGGATCGTCTAAAACTTCATAAGGTTCTTAAACAGTCTTTTTACCTTGTTCCTTCAATTTGATCAGCTTCTTTTGATAGCGCCCTTGTACGATATCTACAGCGACTAGGAAGAATATTACAAAATAGAAAGTGGTGCTACTCATCGCAGTGACCTTATTGTCAAAGATGGTTATATGTGCCAAGTGACCTCCTTCTGAGATCAGCATAACACCGACTAGGAAGAGAACAAAAAGCCCCAACACCTCGAACATTCTGTTTTTTTGTAAGAACTCAGAAACCCTATTCGACAGCCAGATCATTAACCCTCCGCTGATCACAATGGCCGTGGCCATTACCCAAAATATTTTAGACAACGCCATGGCGCTTAGAATAGAATCAAAAGAGAAGATTAAGTTCATCAATACGATCATAGCAATAATCTTGTTCACCGAAGCTTTGGTTTTTTCTTCACCTCCGTGTTCTTCTAGATAAACCATATGCCAAATTTCTTTGAGCGCGGTATACAAGATAAAGGCTCCTCCGAAGAGTACAATAACACTATGGAAGTTCATCTCGGTTTCGAAGACACCTTCGATATGAATACTAAAGAATGGATGCTGAAATTTCTCCACCAGGTTCATCAATACAAAAAGCAAAATGAGACGTAAAACAATGGCGATGCCGATTCCTAAAGATCGAACGGTCGCTTGCTTTTCCTTAGGTGCCCGCTTTGACTCTAATGAGATGTACAATAAGTTGTCAAAACCAAGTACCGCTTGAAGCATGATGAGCATAAGGAGCGTAAAGATGTTGTCGAGCATAATTCAAAGGATTTATAAATGCTGGCATGAAATTACATGGAATCCATGAAATCAGCACAAACTTAGAATTTTAAATAAACTGACCGAGGTAAATAAGTTTATAGTGAATTCCATATGGCCTTGTCTTCACTATTTTTTATTCGCTAACTGTCCACAAGCGGCGTCAATGTCTTTTCCTCTACTTCTCCTCACTCTTGTCGTAACCCCATTTTTCTCAAGGTAGTTTTGGAATTTTTCTAGGGTTTTAGGGTCTGTATTGGTATAGTTTGCCTCGGAGATAGGGTTGTATTCGATGATATTTACTTTGCTAGGCACCTTTCTGGTAAAGTCCAATAACTCTTTGGCATCTTGGATGGAGTCATTAAATCCATAAAAAAGGATATACTCAAAAGTGATTCTGCTTTTGGTCTTATCGTAAAAGTAATTGAGTGCATCACGCAATGCCTCTAACGTGTTAGACTCATTTATAGGCATGATCTGATTGCGCTTTTCATCATTCGCTGCGTGTAGCGATAGAGCAAGGTTGAACTTCACTTCGTCGTCACCGAGCTTTTTAATCATTTTGGCAATGCCCGCGGTGGATACCGTAATCCGACGTGGAGACATATTCAGCCCCTCCTCTGAAGTAATATGCTCAATGGACTTGAGTACGTTGGCATAGTTGAGCAATGGCTCTCCCATTCCCATGTATACAATGTTCGAAAGCGGTGTGTCGTAGTGTTCCATGGACTGCTCGTGAATGGTTACGACCTGGTCATAGATCTCTGCTGCCTCGATGTTACGCTTGCGATCCATGTAGCCCGTAGCACAAAACTTACAGGTTAGCGAGCACCCTACTTGCGACGAGACACATGCGGTCATCCGGTCATCCGCAGGGATCAGTACCCCTTCGATAAGGTGTCCGTCATGTAGTTGAAAAGATGATTTGATGGTTTGGTCATTACTCACCTGTTTTTGATGCACTTTAAACGGGTAAATGATGAACTGATCGTTTAGCTTTTCGCGCAGCCCTTTGGATAAGTTGGACATGTCGTCAAAAGAGTGAGCGGATTTCTTCCAAAGCCATTCATGCACCTGCTTGGCACGAAAAGGTTTTTCACCTATTTCTACAAAATAGGATTTAAGCTCCTCTAAACCCACTTTTCTTATGTCCCGCTTACTTGCCATGTTGCAAAAATAATCAGAACTGAGCCATATGTACTCGAAATCCTTTGGAGACTATTTACCTTTTAGAATAGAGACCATCTCGTTGAGTTTGAGTAGCGCTTCAACTGGTGAGATAGTGTTGACATCGGTTTTACTCAAGATGTCTCTTACGCGTTCAAATTTGGGATCTGCCTCAAATAACGCTAGTTGAAAATTGTTTTTAGGAATGGCGTCTAGCGTAGCTTGTTTGTCTGAGTGTATCTTGTCTTTTTCTAGATGTTTCAGGATTTCATTAGACCTAATGACGACCCCGTTTGGCATACCCGCCATTTGGGCTACATGGATACCAAAGCTATGTTCACTGCCTCCTTCAACTAGTTTCCTCAAGAAAATGACTTTATTATCAAGTTCTTTTACCGAGACATTAAAATTTTTAATTCTTGGGAAATCACTGGCTAATTGGTTTAACTCATGATAGTGCGTAGCAAATAGCGTTTTGGCTTTGCATTTGGGATGGTTGTGCAAGTACTCAACGATCGACCAAGCTATGGAGATACCGTCGTACGTACTAGTACCACGCCCGATTTCGTCCATGAGTACAAGCGACCTGTCACTTAGGTTATTTAGGATACTTGCTGTTTCGGTCATCTCAACCATAAAGGTTGACTCACCTCGCGAAAGGTTGTCTGAAGCTCCAACACGCGTAAACACCTTGTCCACAATTCCGACTCGGGCATAGCTCGCTGGTACAAAACAACCCATTTGTCCCATTAGAGAAATCAGTGCAACCTGACGAAGCAAGGCAGATTTACCCGCCATATTCGGTCCGGTAATGACAATAATCTGTTGTGACTGATCGTCTAAGAACACGTCATTCGGAATATAGTCTTCACCGATAGGCAGCTGCTTTTCAATAACCGGATGACGCCCAGCTTTAATATCGATCAGCTTTTCATCAGTGATCTTTGGCTTCACATACTTGTTTTTGGTGGAGACTTCAGCAAAAGAAATCAAACAGTCAAGCGAAGCGAGTACTCTCGCGTTTTGCTGGATAGCATGGATGTATTCTGCCGCATCACTGATGAGCTGTGTATATAGCCCTTGCTCGATGACCATCATTTTGTCCTCAGCATTCAGGATCTTCTCCTCGTAAACCTTTAGCTCCTCAGTAATGTAGCGCTCGGCGTTTACTAACGTTTGCTTTCTGATCCATTCTTGTGGTACCTTATCCTTGTGGGCGTTGCTTACTTCTAAGTAATAACCAAATACT
This sequence comes from uncultured Roseivirgaceae bacterium, assembly GCA_964393115.1. Classification (GTDB taxonomy): domain Bacteria; phylum Bacteroidota; class Bacteroidia; order Cytophagales; family Cyclobacteriaceae; genus CAYMST01. The sequence continues at coordinate 11,805 of CAYMST010000116.1, forward strand.
TTATTATAGGCTATTTTCAAAGAAGTAATGCCTGTTCGCTCCGATTCTGACTGCTGGATCTGGAGCAAATAGTCTTTTCCGGAATAGGCTATTTTGCGAAGCTCATCGAGCTCCTCATTGATACCGTCTTTTATTAAGTTACCCTGGGTGGCATTTAGTGGTACCTCTTCTTTAAGTGTATTCTCAATTTTGTCGAGAAGGAAGTCGCAGCTATTGAGCTGACCACCGATCTTGCGAAAGCTCTCTATTTCTGATCCTTCCAGTTGTTGCTTAATAGGCAGTGAATTTTGCAATGCTTTCTTGAGCTGTAGCATTTCGCGTGGGTTAATACGGCCCACAGCAACTTTAGAAATGAGGCGCTCAAGATCCCCGATATGTTTAAGATGACCAGAGATGGTATCTCGAAGCTCTTCGTCATTCACTAGAGACTCTACCGTGTCTAGACGGCTTTGGATGGCGTTTTCCTCCTTTAGCGGGAGTAACACCCATTTTTTCATCTGACGGGACCCCATTGGGGTTAAGGTCTTGTCAATAATATCGATAAGGGAGACTCCATCTGGTTGGTTTGCACCAACGAGCTCCAGATTCCGAATCGTGAATTTGTCTAACCAAACATATTTTTCAATCTCAATGCGGGAGATCGAGGAAATATGCGAAGTCTCTTTGTGCTCAGTGTCTTCCAGATAAAACAGTACAGCTCCAGCGGCAATAACGGCCTCTTGCATCCCGTCAATACCAAACCCCTTCAGACTATTGGTTTGAAACTGATTTTTTAGCTTGTCCACTCCATAGTCTTCGGAGTAAATCCATTCTTCAAGACAGAACGTATTGAATTTATCCTGAAAGATGGCTTCAAATTCATTTCTGAATTTTTTCCCATAAATGATCTCTGAAGGGTTAAAGCTCTGGATAAGTTTATCGATATAGGTTTCGTCTCCCTGTGAAACTAAAAACTCACCCGTTGATAAATCCAAAAAAGCGATTCCTAGCTGACTTTTGGTAAAGTGAATCGAAGCTAAGTAATTGTTTTTGCCTTGATCAAGCACGTTATCATTGAGCGCTAAACCTGGCGTTACCAATTCTGTGACTCCACGCTTAACAATACCCTTAACGCTTTTTGGATCTTCTAGCTGATCACAAATGGCTACCCGGTTTCCGGCCCTAACTAGTTTAGGGAGGTAGGTGTCTAAAGAATGATGAGGGAATCCTGCTAACTCGATGTGCGACGCTGCCCCGTTAGCTCGCTTGGTAAGGACTATATCCAATATTTTGCTGGCCTTTACGGCGTCTTCCCCGAAGGTTTCATAAAAGTCTCCTACTCGAAATAGCAAAAGAGCCCCAGGGTGTTTAGCCTTGATGGCGTTGTATTGCTTCATCAACGGAGTTTCCTTAGGAGCGGTGGACTTTTTAGACTTGGCCATGTATCAGAACAGTTAGACTTGCAAACTTAGAATTTGAATTACATTCGGGAAAACGAACCACACTAATTCGGTGAATATTTATGAGAGGAGTCTCTTGTACCGTGGGCTACGTGTGATGTCATATTATATACAATACCATTTATACTCTACACTACAAATGGTATAAAGTCTATTTTAGAGCTGCTTCAAAATCTGGCAACACGCTGTTGAAATCAACTCTTTTGTGTAATTATCTTATGGATTCTATATAAAATGAAGTAGATCAGAAGTTTATGAAAACTGTCCTGTTATCGGAAGCCAATACGTCGAAGAAATCAAACGAAACTGAACGTGTACAAAATGGGAGGGATAAGGTGGAAAATGAGCGTGATAGAGTTTTTTTGCTTATTTTTTGAATAATTCGAAATTTACGCTTGCATAATACATTATAATTTGTGATATTCACAATATAACATTGGCAGTTGGTGCGAGTAAAACGACGAGCTCCAGGCACATGAAAGTGAAATTATTGAGTATATAATATCAGCAAAATTTTGATCGAATGAACGCTAAAAGTTCGCTCGAGTTTTTGAATTTTAACGATGTTGATGGTTCACTCAATTCGTTTTCGGCCTAAAAAGTTTTACTCGCGCTGACACAAAATTGCCGATCACTCCTCCTCTTATTTCTCTATCCTTCGTGTTTTGTGTCAAGATCTAAGTCGAAAATTATACGGTTTTTGGATTGAAATACCTGACTGCGTTAAATGGCGTCTTTCATATTTTCAAT
>CAYMST010000117.1:0-13960 GCA_964393115.1 uncultured Roseivirgaceae bacterium
CTTCATATACATTATCGCTATCACTAATATTAGGATCAAAGTCTAAGTCATACATCAAACCAGAACATCCTCCTCCCTTCACTGATACACGAATATTATGACCAGATGAATGGCCTTCTTCCACTTTTAGTTCTTCTATTCTTGATTTGGCTTTATCAGTAACGTGAATCATATCTCTAATGAATAAAATACAAATTTATATGTTATCTACTAAACTAACTATGAACAAATCATATGTTCCATAAATCGGAGCAATAACATTAGTTTATGGAATTTATAATCAGGAAATTTAAATACTAATGTGCTAACCGTTTTTTGACAAAAAAAGTTTCCTGAACTTTGCACTGAAATTTGGTAAGGATCATTATGGAGGAAATCAAAAGGACGGAGATATCAGAACTAGGAGAGTTTGGATTGATTGAGCTTATTGCCGAGAAGTTTGACTTTAAAGTCAATCCAACCACTAATTTGGGAATTGGTGATGACGCCGCTATCATCAATACTGATCAGAATCATCAAACAGTGATTTCCACAGACTTACTGATAGAAGGTGTTCATTTCGACCTCACTTATGCGCCACTGCAACATGTGGGCTATAAGGCTGTGGCTGTAAATGTCTCCGACATTGCCGCGATGAACGCCATCCCACAGCAGATAACAGTATCCATAGCCATAAGCAACAGATTTTCTGTTGAGGCCATCGACATGTTATACACGGGTATTCGCATGGCTTGTAAGGATTATAAAGTGGATCTAGTAGGGGGCGATACCACATCGTCTAAAGGTGGGCTGGTTATCTCAGTAACAGCGGTAGGATCTGCCGAGGAGAAATATATCACCAAAAGATCTGGTGCCTGGCCGAACGATATCTTATGTGTTACGGGTGACTTAGGAGCGGCTTACCTCGGTCATCAAGTCCTTGAGCGAGAAAAACAGGTGTTCATGGAGAACCCTGAAATGCAACCAGAACTGGACAAGCACGAGTACATTGTCCAACGTCAGCTGAAGGCTGAAGCCCGCATGGATATTATTCACGAATTACGTGACCTTAATGTAATTCCTACTTCCATGATTGACATTTCCGATGGGCTTGCCTCTGAGATACTACACTTATGCAAGGCCTCAAAGCTCAGTGCTAAGGTTTTTGAGGATAAAATACCTGTTCATCAAATTACCTTCGACTCGGCAGTATTATTTAATCTCTCACCTATCACCTGTGCATTAAATGGTGGTGAGGACTATGAGTTGTTGTTTACGATCTCAACAGATGACTACTCCAAGATCGAGGGGCATGATGACATACAAGTGATTGGGTACATGGAAAAGGAAGGACAGCCGCATATAGAAACGAAAAGTGGACAGATAGTTCCGCTTCAAGCGCAGGGCTGGAAGCATTTTTAATTGATTATAAATATCATTTTCTAAACCATCTTTCGCGGTGGAATAAGTTGATTTGTAACTCCAATTCATACCGCATGAGGGATGGCAGCGGAAATCCCACAGCGCCGTAATCGGCGCGAGGAATTGGAGCGGACAGCCCGACCCTGATATGAAGTGTAACGGAATAACAGGGGCATGCCCAAATCATCCATGTTTGCATATAGCTATACGTTCATTTCATGCGAAATTCACAAAGCACCTGACCAACGGATTAAACAAGGGAAAAAGTCATGTTTTCCCGATGGCGAGAAACAGCCCCTTTATAAATTGGTAATCTGACATATAATAAGTTATCTTAGATCATCCAAAATACGTAGACAATGGAAGAAAATAAGTCGGGACAAGTGGAGAACATCCTCAGTGAGCTTGGTCGTAAAATCGATGAACTGGTAGAGGCTGCCAAGGAGAAAAAAGGCGATGTAAAAGTGGATTTAGATAGCACCATTGAGGACTTGAAAAAACAGAAAAGCAAGCTGGAGTCCGAATGGCAAGATTTTAAAGAAACGGGTGAAGACCGATGGGAAAAATCAAAGCCTCACTTGGTCTCCGCTTTAACAGAAATCAAGGAGGCTTTTAAGTTAATCTTTAAGAATAATTAGTCTTTCATTTGCTTGTAAGCGTTGATTAGACCATTAGTCGACGCATCGTGACTGGTTACTTCAGCAGTACCTTCCAACTCTGGTAGGATACCTTTCGCCAGTTGCTTGCCAAGCTCTACCCCCCATTGGTCGAAGCTAAAAATATTCCAGATAACACCTTGGGTAAAGATCTTATGCTCGTACATAGCAATGAGGCTTCCCAATGTACGCGGATCTAATCGTTTGATCAATATAGAATTACTCGGCTTATTCCCTTCAAATACTTTAAACGGCTTTAAGAAAGCAATCTCGTCCGCAGATTTACCCGCTTTGGTCAACTCCTCTTCTACCTCTTGCTCGCTTTTTCCTTTCATCAAGGCTTCTGTCTGTGCAAAGAAGTTGGACAATAACTTCGGATGATGGTCGCTTAGTGGATTTTGACTATTTGCCGCAGCAATGAAGTCACAAGGAATCAGTTTAGTACCTTGATGGATCAACTGATAAAAGGCATGCTGGCCGTTGGTACCTGGCTCGCCCCATACAATCGGACCTGTTTGATAATCCACTGCTTTACCACTTCTGTCCACGTACTTTCCGTTGCTTTCCATATCTCCCTGTTGGAAATACTGAGCAAAGCGGTGCATGAGTTGATCATACGCTAAGATTGCGTTGGTCTCAGCACCAAAGAAGTTATTATACCAAACACCTATCAGCGCTAGTAAAACAGGAATATTCTCTTTGTTATCTGCTTTTAGAAAATGTTGATCCATTGCCTCAGCTCCTTCGAGCAAGGCTACAAAGTTTTCAAATCCAATATTACACGCTATTGATAACCCGATAGCCGACCACAACGAATAGCGACCTCCTACCCAGTCCCAGAACTTAAACATGTTGTTAGTATCAATACCAAACTCAGCTACGGCTGTGGCATTGGTAGACAGAGCAATGAAGTGCTTCGCGATTTGCGTTTCGTCCTTTGCAAAGGACAAGAACCAGTCTCTTGCAGATCTGGCATTCGTCATCGTTTCCTGTGTCGTGAAGGTCTTGGACGCTATGATAAACATGGTCGTTTCCGGATCCACTTTCTTGAGTGTCTCTACCAAATGTGAACTATCAACATTCGAAACGAAATAGCTCTCAATGCCTTCTACTTTATACGAACGCAAGCACTCGGTTACCATATATGGTCCTAGGTCACTTCCTCCTATTCCAATGTTGACAATATGCCTTAATGGCTTGCCGGTATATCCAAGTAATTCACCATTATGTAACTTATTGGTGAAGGCCTTCATTTTATCCAACACCTCATTGACTTCCGGCATCACATCCTGTCCATCGACAAGTATTGGCGTATTACTACGGTTTCTAAGCGCAATATGAAGCACCGCGCGTCCTTCAGTGGCATTGATCACATCACCGGAGAACATCTTGTTCTTAGCTTCTGCCAAGCCACATTCGTCAGCAAGATCAGCGAGTAATTGCAGCGTCTCCTCGGTCATGCGATTCTTAGAGTAGTCGAAAAGGATCTCTTCGAACTTAAGAGAAAACTTTTCGAACCTATCTGGTGCGCCCTCGAATAGCGCCGACATGGTACTGTCTTTAGTACCTTCATAGTGAGATGCTAATGCCTTCCAGGCATTGGTTTCAGTTGGGTTGATACTACTCAGCATATTTTTTTATCCAAAAGATTTCGGAGACAAACTTCTATACTATTTATAAGATTGAAAAGGCTTTTGAGGGATAATCCTTATGATTTAAGGATTCAATGACTGAAAGCTAAAAAGTCCAATGACGGCATATGCTTGTCTGTCCATAAAGCATTCATCATATAGAGATTAGGGAATAAGAACCATCAGCAATGGGCAGTATAAGCTTCTGATTGAGACCAGCGGGAATGAGGAGATGTACAACCTTACCCTCGATCCTTATAAGCAGAACAATCTCGTAAATGGTAGCATGACCTCAGTCGAGACATCTGCAAAAATAGCTTTAGAGAATGAACTGGCGGATATTAGGCGGTAAGAAGGTTGGTTCTCGATTTATTTTCTCAAAAGAATCGAGAAGGAAAATAGGTTTATCCGAAAAACACTAGGTTTAATAGAATATCTAGAAGCTACATTGTTTCGTTGACTATTGAGCTGTATTTTCGCCACTTAATTACTAATTTTTGAACATAATGAGAACCTTTAGAACAGTTTCAATTACTTTATTGATGGTAATTGCTTTATCATCGTGCACCTATCGTCTTGTAGACTTCACCGTAATAAGTTCGAAAAATGTCAATCTGAATATTGACCGAAGCCTTGGAAAAAAGGTAAAAGGTGACCAAGCTTATTTCTTAGGTCTTGGTTGGAATATTAAAGACGCTATGGACAATGCTCTTGAAAGTGCTGGAAACGAATACGACATGCTTGTTGACGGAGTAGTAAGATACGGCAACTACCCATTCGTGCTTGTTGTTACCGTTGAAGGAACAGCAATTAGCACATCGCAACTCAAAGCCCAAATGGGAGAAGAAGGTTTTCAAAATTGGTTAGACTCTAAGAATAGCTCTTACAGTAGATAATTCATGAGGCGTCTAGTACTCATAATTTCTATTCTTTCTTTGCCTAGCCTCTTAATGGCTCAAAAAATTGAGCCATTAGCTAGAATCAATCTAAGCATAGGAACGGAATATAAAGAGTTGGACTATGCTGGAGGCACATTGCTTTACAGCACCGGTGGTGGTATTGGATTAGAAGCCGGTTTAAAACTCAATTTGGCAAAGAAGTTTTTCATACAGACAGGATTGGCATATCAGCTTCATCTTGCCTTACAAAGTGAGTCTTTTAATGGTATTTCGAATACCTCGAGATTTAACTTTAATCGAAAATCCATAAATCTGGGAACTTATCGAGGTTTTAGTCTAAATGATAAGTTAGCTCATGAATTTATTCTTGGAGTCGGCGCAAATTTGAATATCCCGGGAAAGCTAACCCGAATCGAAAATGATGAGAGCCTTGGATCAATTGAATACGATCCAAGTTTTGGACTTTACGCAGAAGTGGGGTTTAAAATTCCTATTTCCAATATCACCTTAATGCCGAATTTCAGATATAGAATTCTTGGTTTTAGCGCTAGAAGATTTTCAGACGGGCATATAACCCAATTACCTGATTATCTGAGAGAAACTAATTCAAATGGATTCGAACTTGGATTAACAATTACTCCAAAAATGAAATAAAGTATTTTGGAATTTCACTCTTTTCATGGTGTAGCTAATACGATAACAGAAATTGTATTTGCTAGATGTCATTTATCTAAAGTAAAACTAATATATACGTGTTACAGCAAGAGTATTTTACCCGTTAGCAACGTAAAGATCTGATACCAAAGTTTAGTATAAATAGAAAATGTATTTTCAAAATGGATGGTTATTATAAGTAATACTTCAGGTGTTTTCATAACGAAAAGGAAAACCGAAAACGGTAAGACACTGATCTATTAAAACAAAGAAATGTCAATAATATCTGCCTTTCTTTTTCGAAATAAGATAGTCAACTAGTTCCTTGCGCTACCTGGTAATAACCTAATCACAGACCACTACACAATGTATACTCACAGAGTTATGCTGACAATAAAATTGGTGCTTAAGAATAAAGTCAAAGACCTTTTGACAACTGGCAAAAATACGTAGAATAAAATTCAAATCAAGGTCTTTTAACACTAAACAGAATTAAGAAAATTTATTTGAACAATAATCACATCAGAAGAATGAAAACGAAAAGCAATATTTTTTTAGTGATCGCGTGTCTAACATGGTTTGTTTCAGGATGCAACGAAAGTAATGAATGTCCAGAAGGCATGAAAAACTGTACTATAGGCAATGGAACAGAAATTTGTGTCCCAGAAGATGCTGACTGTTAACATAAAATTCTAAAAATCAGTTTATTGCATTGAAATAGACTGATTTTTTTATAATTCTTCAATATCCTTTCGTTCTACTTTGATATCTTTAGTTCACCGAAATCAAAAGATTGTGATTGGATAGCCTTTTCATTCGGCATGAGTCTGTCTGCAACATTCATATTTGGTCGCTGCCACTAGTCTGGTTCGCCTATTCCGTGGAGACTTCTGTTTAATTTGACATCCAATCAATGGTCTAACTTTATTATCCATTTTTTGACGGACAAAATCGACTTAATTATTGTCCACATTGCTTTGAATAAATTGATTGTAAACTATTTATTCATTGTTACTTTATGCTTCTTAAACATTTTGACCGGTAGCATTTTCCTTACAGACGTAAGGCCGGAAGAAGCTTGGAAAAAGGAAGTCGCTCGATTTTGGTTTAAAGTTAACCCTTCGACCTAGCCGACAGCAGCAGTGAAACACCAATACTTATATTCTAAGTGGTTATTATTCGCTTCAAGTGTTGGGAAAAAGTTGGTAATATTCTTTTAACCCTAATACATCTTGAAAAAAATTATGAGCTTCGTGTTTCCCTTAAGCTTACAGAATAAAAATCAACTTTGATGAAATTCATAAAGCAATCTGTGACCAGTGATTTTAAACTACTGTTTGACTAATTATGGCTCTTATGAGGTTTCAAGCCCAGCTTAAAGTAATATGTCTTTCCTAAACCAAACAGCAACAGCTCCCTTGTTACAGCCATCAGAAAATCATATGGAGTCCATCAGGTAATGATACAAAAGAGTGATTTTGAGCGGTATATTACGAAGTTTTCTATCCGCCTTTAATATAGAGTTTATATACCAAAAATGGTATTAAACCTGACAACAACTAATACCGAATAAGAGAGCTCCATAAATCTCAAATCAAATTCTGGTTCTTAGTTCGATCAGACTTATTTCATACTTAGCTTCGCAAATAAATAATAGTCTGACAAACCTTTATGCAAAAGCCAGCAAGTTCATATACCAGAGTTCCCGTCATCATCCTAAATGGATTTCTAGGGTCTGGTAAAACCACTCTTTTTCGGAAATTACTTGCGCAAGCCAAGAAGAAAGATATCGCCGTATGCGGTATCGTTAATGACATGAGTGAACTCGACGTGGATGGAGAGCTAATTGGTGCTGGGGATGCCGTAGAGCACAATAGGTATATCCTAGAATCCATTCACTCCTGTGTACTGAGCAGTAAAAAGGGCATTGAAAAGCTCGATCAGGCTATCAACAAACTACTATCGACCCAAAACCCTGAGTTGATTATCATAGAAACATCCGGTAGTTGTCACCCGTTACCGCTTACAGAGTATTTCAAGAACCACGATCAGGCCATGCTCACAGGGGTATTTGTGCTTGTCGACAGCTTGATGCTGGGACATGATTATAACTATGGTAGGGATTTAGTCCCTCGAATGCAACAAAATGTAGCACAGAACAAGCGTGACACGGTAAACTTACTTGTAGAGCAAATCATGTTCTGTAGCCATCTCATTGTCACGAAAGCGGATCGAATTGAAGAGAGCAAGCTGTCGCATATTGCCTCGTACGTAAAACAGTTAAATCCCTATGCTTCGGCACACTCTGTGCTCTTTGGTAAACTCGCTATCGAATCCTTATTTGAGCTTCAGGAGTACAACTACTTCCAGGTGGCACAGCTGGTAGATGAATTAAAGCCTACATTGGAATCTGAAGAGAACGATGATCGACCTTATGACTTAGCAACTAGAGTCATAAAGGATGACCGACCTTTTCATCCGCAAAGACTTTGGGATGCCTGTCATCAATACTTGGATAAAAGAATATACCGTAGCAAAGGGTTCTTTTGGCTGGCGAGTCGAGATAAATTTTCGCTTCTATGGAATCAATCTGCCGGTGATATTTGCTTAGAAGTCATTGGATCTTGGAGATCGGGGATAGTTGAAGACAAAAACCATGGTATTTCAGAATTCGAAATACAACAACTAAAAGACCTACTAAGCAAAGAGACTGGACGTTTTGGAGACCGTCATTGCGACCTTACCGTCATCGGAGACCAAGCCCACGTAGATCGCTTTACACAAGCCTTAAAGGCATGCTTTCTCACAGATAGCGAAATTGCACTTTGGAAAAATGGCCATCAATTCGATGATCCGTGGCCTAAAAGAATAGTTAAGATGACTAGCTAATCATTGGTACTCGACCACACAAGCATTATACCCTACGAGGCTATCAAACACGATGGCGGGTAAAATATTTGGAGAAAAAACAGTCTATATCAAAACATGGCTTTACTGAGAAATAGGTCAAATCCATATCATCTATTTTTTAGCTTGTGGCACAAAAACCCTGATATCAGCATTGCGGTCTTTAGCACTCAACAATAACCTCTACCGTCAATATTGGCCGTAAATACAGACCATAACAATCCAATGCAGGTATTTCAAATTTATGAAGTGACCATCAACTTATGTATGTAACCTCTAAGTAAAATTGATTTATCCCAAATTACATCCAGGGAATGAGCTGCTACGTATAGAAATAAACAACTTATGAACATGAAAACAATACTGATAATTCCAGCCCTAGTGATGGTATTACTTCCCATTTTTGGATACACTCAAATCACTACTCAAGCCACCCTATCTACCGATAGTCGACTCACTCCTTCTACTGGCATAAACCTAAATTCATTGACCAAACCAACCTGGCAAAACCAATCTTTTTTAGACAGCGTACAAGCACTACATGCCCAAATTATTCGATATCCCGGAGGGACAACCTCCCAATATTGGGATTGGCGAAATGGTAAGGTATGGCCGTTGAGCTATTGGCAAAGTAATACTTTTCGAAATCATCGTAATCTCGCACAAATTACGGCTGCTCCCCATCGGTTAGAAGATCTCAAATTAGCCGTTGACAGCCTGAGTGCCACACCGCTTTTTGTACTCAACGTACTTTCTGACTCGATTAGTAGTCAAATGGATTTTTTACGTCATGCAAAAAGCATTGGATTAGCGATAAAGTGGATTGAACTGGGTAATGAAATCTACTTTGAGGAACAGGACTTCACTATCCGTTACCCATTACCAGCTGATTATGCACGCGAAATGTTGATATGGATCGACAGCATTCATGCGGTGTTTCCCAGTGCACGAATTGCGGCCATCGGAGCCTCAGAAAACCCATTGACACCAAGTGGTGGCATTTCTCCAACACGAATACAAAATTGGAATGACGAGGTTATTCCTTTACTTCCACAAGGAATAGACCTGACTTTTCACCGCTATTACAGGCATGGGAATAACCCAGGTGCTATTGATGTGAGCAAGGTTCTTTCAAATGCATTTAGCGGATATGAAGAAGAAAAACGCTACACAGTTGATAACCTGACTCAAGGAAGAAAGGCTTGGTGGACGGAATATAACCTAACAGATAATTTAACCGGCAACCATCTCGTGGCGACCTCGTGGCTTCATGCTCTGTTCACCAGTATCCTTCATCTCAAAAAATTAGAAGACCCGACAAACGAAATGATAATCATGCACCAAATCACAGGTAAAGAACCTTTTGGTGCCATAGACGCTTACTTTATGAACGGTGACACCATCCATAATAACATTACCCCTCTAGGAAAAGCCATAGGCCTGCTTCATAAGGCACAAAATACCACCACCATGGCCACCAAGCTCGATTTCTCTCAAAACCCATCAGTCTCCTCCGAAAATGTTAGTTTCCCGGCTCTCAATGGCTGGCGATTTCAAGGTACGGACACTGATAATTTAATCATCTTGAATTCCTCTTCTCAACAAGCGACTATTGATGTATCCGCTATATCGGATCAGCCCTATCAATACACGCAACTTAGTTCCTCACAACTTACCGTTCTTGATCCCAAATCTCAACTTGTCCAGATATTCAGCGCCCAACAGTCTACCAAATTAAATGCAGTCCCCTATTCATTAACCTTAGTAGAATTAGGTAGTCAAAGTACGCTGAGTAGCACTAAGCAAGACCGAAATAGTGAACCTATTAGTATTTTCCCAAACCCTGTCAAAAAGGAGTTTTCGATTCACTGGCTAGAGCCATTTCGAGGGAGTGTACAACTCTTAAGTGCAACGGGAAAAATACTGATGAAAGAACAACTGGTCTATACAAACTCAAAAAGCTTCCATTTAAACTATATCCAAACCGGTGTTTACCTGCTTGTCATCAACGATTTATCCGGGAATACTAGTGTCAAAAAAATGGTTATCGAATAAATAAAAGGCTTTCAGAACCATGTTTTTCTTAGCCCAAGCTATTATCAAAACATTCATGTTACGTTAAAATATGGTAGATTTAAGTCCTTAATCAAAACACTTTACCGAAATGAATGAGCTAATGAACAACGACGAACTAAATCCATCAGAAGAATCCAAACCATTTGAAATAAGAGATAACTCCAAAAGAGCGAAAACGTTGCTAATCGTATTCTGGATCCTAATAGCCTTAGTTTTTATAGGACTATTTACGGGATACAATGAGTTGCAGATCCTACAAAAACTACAAGTTGGAGAGTACGTCTCAGACCAAGAGATTGAGACAAGTGATTTGGTTCAAGCGATTATGGGCTTTTCTCAGTTTGGGTTGTACATCATATCGATTATCGTTTTTCTAAATTGGTTTAGACGAGCATATGGTAATCTACATAGATTGGGTATTGAATACGTCAAACATCAGGAATCCATGGCGGTATGGGCTTGGGGCATTCCCATAGTCTGGTTTTACCGCCCTGTGCAAATCATGAATGAGATCTGGACTGAAACCCAGGATCAAATTAAAAAACTTGACGCATCCCATATTATCACAAATGGAGACCTAATCATTGGGGTCTGGTGGGCGCTATTTGTTATCTCAAATTTCATTGGCAGGTATATTTTAAAAACGGCCTTCAAAGAAGATACAATTGAAGAGATTATCACGGGTACAGAAGCCATGCTCATCTCGGACCTAATTCAAATTCCCGAAGCACTGATGGTAGTGCTTATTGTGCGAAAACTGTCAAGTTTAGAGGCAAAACTTGCTAACGAAATAGTAAAGTCTGGTGGAAAGGTAGTTTATGACCTATAGGGAATCTTTAGTGTCACTAAAAACCCGTTGGGCTCATTGGTATACATAGCTTAAACTTGAAAAATAAATCCTAGTACTTTCGCCACACCGACCGAAGGTTAGATAAGACTAAGATAAACGTCATAAGAGCCATTAAAACAGACTAATACACGTGAAAAAATTAACCTTCTTACTTGTTCTGCTTCTTGCCATTTCAGCAAACACATACTCGCAAAAACTTGAAAACCAGCTTGATGCTTTAATGGTCAAACAGTATAGACCTGACGGACCTGGTGCAGTAGCCTTAGTCGTAAAAGACGGAAAAATACTATATCGCAAGGCTTTCGGTATGGCAAACCTAGAACTAGATGTTGAAATGAAGCCCGAAAGTGTTTTTCGCATCGGTTCTATCACCAAGCAGTTCACAGCTGTTGCAATACTAAAGTTAAGAGACCAAGGAAAGCTCAGCCTAGATGATGAACTCACAAAATATATCAAGGACTATCCTACTGATGGTAATACGGTTACCATAAAGCACTTGCTCACACATACATCCGGAGTTAAAAGCTATACTAGTATGCCAGAGTTTGACGTAGATATCAGAAAAAAGGATTTCGCGCCGTTAGACTTTATCAACTTTTTCAAAGATCAACCTCTGGATTTTAAACCAGGTGAAGAGTGGCGATATAGTAATTCGGGTTACTTTATACTGGGGTACATCATTGAAGTAGCAAGTGGTATGAAGTACGAAGAATACATTACTAAGACATTTTTCGAAACGCTTGGCATGACCAGTTCGTACTACGGGTCTCCAAATCGAATCATAAAAAACCGAACCAATGGGTATGGTAAACGAAATGGTAACTTGATAAATACCGACTATCTCAGTATGACGACACCATATGCTGCTGGTGCCCTACTCTCCACCGTAGATGATCTATATAAATGGAGCAAGGCAATCATGGATAATGAAATAGTTTCAGAGACTTCTAAGGAGGAGGCTCATTCTACTTATGTCCTCAATAACGGAGAAAAAACTGGTTATGGATATGGATGGTCCATAGGGAACATTCAAGGTAGCCAACTTATCTCCCATGGAGGAGGTATCAATGGCTTTTTAACGAGCTCCATGTTTTTACCAGAAGAAAAGGTGTTCGTGGCTATTCTAGGAAATAGTGATTTCAAATTTCCCGGCCAAATAGCTCGAAAAATGGCTGCAATAGCCATTGGTAAACCATATGATTGGAATTCAATACCTGTAGCTGAGGACAAGCTAAAATCATATGAAGCAGTCTACGAGGCTAAGAAAGACAAACAACTCATCATCACCTTCAAAAAGGGAAAACTGTTTGCACTACGAACGGGCGGAAGCAAACAAGAAATAGTGCCCTACGCCACCAACAAGTTTTTCTTTGTAAATAATAAAACGGAAACACTTCATTTTAGTACTGGTACTAACGAAGCGATTACATCAGTTACTTCAAAAAGCACAGATTATGACGTGAACTGGTTAAGAACTGAAAAACCAATTCCAACAATCAAAAAAATAGAGGTAGATCCTAAAATTGCAGAAACTTACCTTGGTAGATATGCATTGGCCCCAACCTTCTTTTTGTCAATATTCCAAGAACAGGATAAAATGTATTTACAAGCTACCGGGCAAGGCAAGGTGGAGATCGTGCCGTTTGAAGAGAATAAGTTTAACTTAGTAGATATAGATGCCAAGCTAACATTTAACAAAGACGAAAGTGGAAAGATAGTCAGTTTAACGCTTCACCAGAACGGAAATCATGAGGCCAAAAAATTGGAGTAATTTGGTTTAGTTACCCTCATAAAGAATAAGTTTTGTGCTAAAAGCAAGTCCACTCCATTTGCGAAGGCTCATAATTCATCACAGTTTTCAGGAGATTCAATATTTATCAAAAAAGAAGAAAGAGCTTCTATTTAAACTACCAACAAATATATTTTCCACATCAGGAGTCTATTCTTGCTACTAGATTTTTTTATCCCCTAGTCTCTATCAACCAATTAAGCATTTAGATACTAAAATGAGACTCCTGGTTTATTTTCGATAGTCATCATAATATAAAGCCAACCAATCGGTTAATTTAGGCCGGTAAATTCAGCTTAAAGAAAATGAAACAAGAAATACTAAACGCCGAAAAAAAGCTCTTAGAAGCTATGAAAGTCGGTGACACAGAGACGTTAGATGCACTATTTCACGACGATCTACTCTTTGTCATCCCAACTGGTCAGACGGTAACTAAGGAAATGGACCTTTCTAATTTTAAGTCGGGTAACTTAAAAATCGAGATGATTTCTTCTAGCGAACCAGAAGTCAGTATCATCGGTGATAACGCGATTGCCTCGGTACGAATTGACATGAAGGGACATTTTATAGACCATCCCATAGATGGATCATATACTTATACCAGGACCTGGAAGCGCATACATGACCAATGGAAGGTGATCGGCGGTGCCGGAGTCCGACTTCCAGCATAAACTAATAATCTCGGAGCAAGTCCATAAAGCGCTAGTCTAGCTAAGTTCCTCCTATTCGATCCGGGTAATGAGTTCACAAAGACATACGGTAAACCTAAACACTTTAGTGACTACCATGAAGGATCTGGAGCTCTTAATTCTTCGAGGCATACTTTCTCCCCTCCCCCCCCCCCATCGCAATCTGATTTTAGAACGAACCAAACGTGGTTTTAAAGTTCACACACATAAAACTTACTTATCGACGCTATAAAAAGGTTAAAAGAATCTGATGTAACAATTCTTGAAAACGGCAAGTTTATATAAGTGAAATTTAATTTTAATCTGTTTTAACATAAATTATCACTTATGAGATTTTTCGTTGTAATCGCGTCATTAGTACTGCTGACCCTTTTACAAGGCTGTGCAGTGGTAAGGCCGGGTGAAGCG
>CAYMST010000118.1:0-13895 GCA_964393115.1 uncultured Roseivirgaceae bacterium
TAGCATTGAGGATGACCTTTTCTCCTTCTTTTGGTGTGCTTAGTACTCTATGTTTATTTCATGGTTGGCTTTGTTCAATGGGCTTCAGGGAATGATATAGTGAAAGCGTATTCTTGCTTGATCATTTAGGGTTACTTTTATAGAGATATTCATGTTGTCAGGACATCTGGCCTAAGGTTTAAATTGCATTCTACTCGTCTTTCACACCATCATTTAAGCAGTTCGTAACATTGTTTTTACTAGCATCCAATCGCGGAATACCATTGCAGCATAACAAAAAATAAAAATCAAATGAAGAATGTTAATGCCTTTATGAAAAGGAACCCAATTGTCTTTTATGTCATTTTTCTAGTTTTTATGATGCTAGGGATGCTCACGGCTTGGTCTGATAATAATTTGCCTGCAGAAGTTATTTTCGCCAGACTACTATCTGCGGTGATAACCGTTTTGATTCCGGCGTATGTACATTCTGAAATACTAATACCAAGATATTTTAATAAACGAAATTGGCCGAGATATGCGATGTATCTGATAGTCCTCCTTGGAATCTCAGTCTTGACGTCTATCTTGTTTTTGATGCTGCCTTGGAGTCTATCAGGCAAGGAATACGGTTTTTTGAAAGAGTTTGTCTTATTACTTGAAAAACGTGTTTTGAATTTTCACCGACAACCATTGGGCACTGTGGTATCCATTGTTTTCTTATCGTGTTTACATCGCTTTGTTAAATTCTTGGTGTTGAATGAACAAGAAAAAGCAAGGTTAAAAGCCGAGAATTTGAAGTTTGAGTTGTCCTTGCTCAAAGGACAAGTAAACCCGCATTTTTTGTTGAACTCCATAAACAACATTTACGGTCTGGCATTGGAGGAAAATGCTGACAAGACTGCTGAGTACCTATCAAAATTAGGTACGCTAATGCGGTATGTTCTTCATGAAGCGGAAGCTCCATCTATTGTCCTGCAAAAAGAAATGGAGTACTTAGAGCAATACGTAGAAATGCAAAAAATGCGCATATCAAACAGTGATGGAATTAAGTTAAGTATCAATATCCCTTCGCAGGACATGGTTCGTTTTGAAATTGCTCCTGTATTGCTGATCCCATTTATTGAAAACGCTTTTAAGTATGGTGTCAGTGGTTCTCAAGAATCTAATATTTCGATCCAAATAGGGTTAGAAAATGGGAGGCTACTATTTAAATCTCAGAATGTTATACAAGATAACAGACATTCTTACTCAGGAGGACTAGGGCTGAAAAATGTGGAAAACCGATTAAGACTAATCTATCCTGATAAGTATGAGTTAACTACAGAAAGAAGAAATAATAGTTACTTCGTAAAACTACATATTGATTTATATCCTGGAAAGCCTCATGAAGAACTGGTATAAAATCATATAATGCGTTATTCAAACTAACTCTTTTATGTAATTCTCATTTGGTTTCGATATAATAAGATTTTGAGTATTCTCCTTAACCTTGACGCTACTTTAGAGAATGGACTTATGACTATGGGACTGCATGAAATGAAAATAGAAGCAATGAGTTTAAGTAGCTTTCAATTATATAAAGTCTATTTAAGAGCTGAAATAAAACCCAGCAATACATCGTTCAGACTTACTTTTTTGTGTAATTATCTTATGGAATCCATGTAAATGACAGCAGATATATGATACGAGCAATAGCGGTAGATGATGAACCGAAAGCTTTGAGCATCGTAGAACACCATGCCTCAAAGGTTTCTTTCTTAGATCTCTTGACCACTTTTACAAATCCCTTGGAGGCGCTGAGTTACATGGAGCAAAAGAAGGTTGACTTGATTTTTTTAGATGTGAACATGCCAGACATTTCGGGATTGGAGATATCTAAAATGATACAAAAGAAGAAGACTTTCATCATTTTCACCACCGCTTATAGTCAATATGCGTTGGATGGATTCGAGGTTTCTGCCGTAGATTTCTTACTAAAACCGTTTGATTACCCTAGGTTTCATCAAGCGGTCTCCAAAGTACAGGAACGGTTATCATTGACAGGACCAATAGCAAAGGAATTTCTGTTCCTGAATTCGGGGACAGAAATGACTAAAGTCCGTCTAAGTGATATCCTATATATCAAGTCTGAGGGAAATTATATGACCTATGTACTGGAAAATGAAAAGGTGATGGTAAGATCAACGATTCAAGAAACTTGCGACAGCTTACCACAAGATAATTTTGTAAGAATACAAAGGTCATATATTGTAGCCATTGATAAAATAGATACAATTAAAGATAATCGAGTGCATATTTCTGGCCACAAAATATCTATAGGGCCTCAATACAAAACCGATTTTTACGCCATATTACGGCAGCATCAATAATATTGATGTTAAACCCTTCCTACCTCATCAATGGATCTGGCAGCTTTGAGCGTATACTTGGTAACCCAAGACATAGATTGAGCGGTAAGTCTAAACAATGGACTCGTAGTAACGATCCAAATGGTATCGATATAGTGGTGATATCTAGATAATGTTGTTTGCCATTCTCTTCTTGAACTAGCATCGAAACCCGTCATGTCGAGGCAATTCCAAATTACGTTTGTCTTTTCTCCACTCTTGATGATTGGACCAAACTCACGCCTCCATTTCATAATAGTATCGTAGGCCACATCCTCCGAAAAGTGTCCGTGAAAATTAAATACAAGATATTTTTCGTTATTAATAACGGTCCATTCCAGGGAGGTAATACTTTCTATTTTAACAACCATAGCTAATAAGGTACTTAATTGAGTTACTTAATGAACGGTTTATGTGGCTTATGGTTGACTATTTCGGCTGTCAATAACGTTGTCTCATCGATTTGTATCTGGTCTTGGGGTGCGTTAGATTTTTAGGCCAGCAAAGCAGATATCGTCCGTTTGGTCGTTTTTGCCCTTCCAGTTCAAAAATGTACCGTAAAGTTGCCATTTTTGGGCATCACATTCTTTTCCATACAGCTCCATCAAATATCGCTTCAATCGTCCAGCCAGGTATTTTTTATCTCTGGTTCCACCAAACTGATCGGCATAGCCATCGGTGTATAGGAATACTTCATCTCCCTCATTAAGTTGAAGGTCTGTAGTCTTAAAAGGAAATGGTTCCTTGGGATGGAAGGCAAGCGGTTGTCTGTCGCCTTCAATGGAATATAGATTGGTTCCGGAGTCAGAAGTCATTTGAGTCTTAAAAGTGTCTCCGTTCACGCTTTTAAGAGGCTCTTTTGATGCTCTGAGTATAATAAGGCTGTTATAAGCGCCAGAATAAGAGAGTTGCCTGGACATACGGTTGTATCTTATGATACCACCGTCCATGCCATCATAGCGCTGCTTGCGTTCATCATGTTGGTGTAAGGAATGAATTACCTTTTCCTTCACTTTGTCAAACACTTCACCTGTAGTCGCATTTTGAGAGTAGGAGAGGACCTCATTGAATAGTGTGACGCCTAATAAACTCATGAAGGCTCCGGGTACTCCATGACCAGTACAGTCGGCTACTAGTAAATAGACGATATCCTCATTATGTTGATCTTGGTGTGCCCAGTAAAAATCACCAGATACAATGTCTTTGGGTAAGAAGAGCAAGAATAGATCTGTGAAATAGGCACCGATTTTTTCTTCAGGAGGAAGCACCGATTTTTGGATAAACTTGGCATATTGGATACTGGATGTTATCTCACGGTTTTTATGCTCCAGAATCAAGTTTTTGGTCTCAACTTCGCTTGTACGGCGTTTTATCATCTCTTCGAGGTGATCATTGGTGATTTCAAGCTCCTGAACAAGCGACTGTTTGTCATTTTCTGTTGTTTCCAACTTTTGTTGTTGGTAGAAAGAAGTAATGGCCTCCTTGACCGTGAGCTGAAGGTCATCAGCACCCCAAGGCTTTTCAATGAACCGGTACAGGTTAGCTTTATTCACGGCGTTGCCCACGGCTGCTGCGCCAGCTTGGCCGGTGAGCATTATTTTCTTCGTTTTAGGAGAAATTTTGTTTAACTCAATGAGTAATTCATCTCCTTTCATGCCTGGCATGATCTGATCACTGATTACAACAGGAATATCAGTTTCTTCTTCTAGTAATTCGTTTACCACTTCCAGCGCTTCTTCCGCGCTACTGACCAGCTCCAAGGCATATTTGGTACCAAGATGACGCTTCAACTGAGATTTCAGCGCAGTGAGAACCATGGTTTCATCGTCAATACAGATAATGGTTGGTTTGTTCATATGGGATGATTTTACAGTGATGAGTCCATCAGCTTGCAAGTCTAAGTTTTATTCCGTTCTGAATCGCTTCAATGAACTCATTTTCTTTCCAAGGTTTATCCAAACATAAAAAAAGGTTGGCTTCAGACTTTGCACGTTCTATAGCCGAAATGCGTACCTGTCCGGTAAGCATGATTTTGATGATGTTAGGATGTTTTTGGTGCACGCGAATCAAGAACTCGTCGCCTTTCATCTCAGGCATCTGCCAGTCGGAGACGATTACCAATATTTCGCTGCCGTATTCACAGACCTCATCCACTAGCTCTAGGGCTTCTTCACCACTTTCCGCAAATTCATAGCGAAACTGTGTTCCAAAGTTGCGAATGAGCTGGCTTCTAAGGCTTATCAAAATGGATTTTTCGTCATCCAGACATAGTATGGTATGCTTCCTCTTTCTCATGGCACTTATTTTAGCGGTAAATCAACGAAGAAGGTTGTTTTACCAGGTTTACTTTCAAAATAGATCTTACCTCCGTGTTTTTCAACTATTTTCTTGACAATATCCAAACCTAATCCACTGCCTTCCCCGACAGGTTTGGTGGTGAAAAAGGGATCAAATATTCTTGGCTGTATTTCACGAGGAATTCCATTTCCAGAGTCTTCCATGGACACTTGCACCCCTTCTGGGATACTTTTTACCCGAACGACCAGCTTTCCTTTGTTGTCCATGGCTTGGATGGCATTATGGATCAGGTTTGTCCATACCTGATTTAATTCGTCTGCAAAACACCAGATCGTTGTTAGATTAGGGTCATATACCTTTTCTAGCTGGACACCTTTTTTAATGATATTACTATAAAGCGTGAAGATAGTTTCAAGCCCGGCAATGAGATCCGCTTCTTTTTTCTCGGTTGACTTATCAAAGTGCGAATAATTTTTCAGGGCAAATACTATTTTTGACGCGCGTTCAACCGCATTCTTTATGTTAACCGCATTAATATTTTGGTCAGCAAGGTTGTAAATAAGTTGCAAGGCTTCTTCCTTAAAAGGAGAGTTAAAGATGGGTAAGAACTCAGGCTTAAGCTCGTGGATGCCCATATCGACTAACAACTCGGCAAAGTCTTCTGCCTCCTCAATACCAGCCTCTTCTAATTCGCTGTAGAATTGCCTTCGTAGCTTTCTCTCTTCTCGGGTACTTAGGTTCTGTCTGAGGTGAATCGACTGCTTTAACAGTTCGAAGAAGATGCTTTGCTCATTTTCATTCAACTGATCGAGAACCATTGGGTACTCGAAGATAGAGTTTTCCATAGAGTATTGAATCGATTCTATGGAGGCTTTTATGGCTCCAATTGGAGTATTGACTTCATGCGCTACTCCGGCCACTAGTTGTCCTAAGGCGGCGAGCTTTTCGGATTGTATGAGTTGTGCTTGAGACTGATGCAACTCATCATACATCGTCTTTAGTTTTTGGTGTTGAAGCTCAATCTCCTTTGTCCGCGTGTCCACCAACTTTTCGAGATGTTCCTTTTCTAACTGGAGCTGGAAGGCTCTGTTCATTTCTTCCACTTGACGAGCGTTTTTGAGGCCTATTGCCAGCTGGTTTCCAACGCGCATTAAAATACGTTCGTCTTCCTCAGGAAATGGAATTATACTATGGCTTTCTACCGCATATATACCTTCTAACCTGCCCTTGATAAGCAGTGGAACAGCTACTTGAGACCCAACATCTGCTAGCCCTGGCAGTCTTGCTTGACCGGGAGAAATATTCATAGATTCCCTGATACGATTCAAATAGGCCACCTGCTGCATTAAGTTGCCCATTGAGATGACCTTTTTCTTTTTGGCGGCCATACCAATGACACCTGTCCCAAACGGAATCTGAGCTCCAATTCCTTTATCATCGTAACCATAGCTTTCAATAACTGATAGCTCTGTCTGCTCTTGGTTGGGAATTAGGATCATAGCATTGCTAAAGCCAAAATGCTTTTCCATTAGCTTGAACGTGAACTGACAGACTTCCTTTAGATTGAGAGACGAATTGATTTCTTCACCAATTTGTGTGATGACATCAATGACCATTTTATGTCTAATAATCGACACTTTTAAGTCCTCAATCTCTTGATTTGTGTCAGTATCTGCTATGGAATTAGTTTGAGCCATATTGTGGGATAACCTCTACAATTTTAAATACCTCGCTGGCGTTCAACACAAAAACGTCTTCCATCCCTGACATAGAAGCAATAACCTCCAACTGCTCCTTCATCATGTCAAATAAAGGTCCCTCATTTTCTGATCTCACATATTCGAGCCGAAGGTTCCAGGTATGGAAGGTAGCGGGGTCGGTGATATTCACGGTTGCCGCTCCTACACTATGAATATTCACCATGGTTTTATTGAAAAACTGGTTGGAGATGGCTACGTGATGGTCATCAACGTAATACACCTGAGATATGTATGAGATATTAGGGTTTCCATCTTCACTTACCGTTGAGATGGGACTTGGAATTACTCCTTGAAGTCCAGCTTTCATTTGTTCTGTGATCATAGCTTAGAGTTTATTTCCCGTTCCTTCGGCAGGGGTTTGGTTGAATACCTCATTTATCTTCATTTTAACGCCTAACGCCGGATTTGCGACCCAATTATCAATATGTCCATCAGGCAACCCTAACTTCATCAGGATATCATTATACTCTTTTCTAAGTTTGGTAATGACTAGGTCGTCATCCGCACCGGCATCCCAGCTATCCAAGTAACTTCCCTTGAACTGCAAAGCTTCTAACGTAAAAGCATAAGTGGCACAGACGGCTAGTTTACCCGATTTTTTTGCTTTGTCAACAACCATATGAGCATGGTCTTTAAATAAGTAGACAACCATTTCGGATTGTTCTTTATCTAGGGTATAACCAAAAAACCTACAAGGAAATGTGTCCCTACCGGTATCGACGCTTGTGGCAAAGCCAAAACACGGTTTTTCCATGATTTGAAGCACATGATCTGAGATGATATTTTCCATAAAGTATATTGAGTGATGGTATTTGAAAGTAATATAAGTGAATCATTGGAAAAATAATCTGCGTAAACAACTATTTTTAATAAAAATAGTTATATTTTTTATCGGTATAAGGCTGTTTGTTAATAAGCGTGGCCTATCTGATATTATCTTGGTGCATTTATACGAGAGATGATTTGGTAGTGGCGTATAGGTAAACTAAAAGTTATACTAGCAAAGCAGTATTGGATTTGGCAAAGCACTTTTTACCCTATCCCTTAGACTTACGGGAATATGAGAGTCTTGAACTTAGTCCAAACTAAAAACTTTCACCAAGAGATGATCTAAAGAATATTCTTAATAACCAAGTCACATATATTGCTAACTTTTACTAACAAAAACCCACCCCAATGACTTAAAGTCAGTGCGTAAAGGCATTGATTTTTTTGATTTAATATCTGCTGGAATCAGCAATAAGTGGGCCTGAAAGCGCTTTATGTTATTTAAAGATGACTGCTTCTCTCTGAACTTGAGCAAGATGTGTTTAGGATAATATCCTTCTTCTTGTATTTGGTCTTCTAGATTAACGACAAACCACTCGGTATCCACGTAAGACATGAAAAAGTTCTTCTGCTTATTGCGTATTGGCATTCGACTAATGATATTTCCAGTCGTACCCTCTGGAAGGAATTCGGATAACCCATGATCTGAATAGTAGGGGATTAAATCTATTTTTTGATTCACAAAATTCTGAGCAACGTTATCTTCACTAAATGGGTTGGCTGAAAAGTTGATTTTCCCCCAGTACCCTTTAACTGCGTTTATGGAACTAAGTTTAGAGCCAAGGATGAACATGATAAGCGACCCAGAAAACATGGCATCAAAAAAGCTACTGTTAGCCTCCTCAATTCCTTTTTGAAAACCAATGGTGAAATACTCAAAAACAAGGACTAAGGATAGTGAAAATACCAGAGTAAATTGAACCTTTTTATGGTTATAGAGCTTGTTATAACTGAAATTTTGACTGTTATTGATAGCGTTGTTAAGCAAGGTGATTAATATTCTGGATGTCAATACGATAAACAAGAAGAAGTAAAGGTAAAGGTGTGCAAATATTAAAAAATCATATATGGCGTGTGCTAAAGCTCCGAGTATAAGAAAAATCAGAAACGTAAAAGGAGGCCATATTTTTAAGCGTTTTTGATGAATTACAACAATGCCATAAGCAATGATAACACTATCGACCACATGCCCAATTGTTGCAGTCAATGACCTTGCGTGCATGGTGAGGTTAATTCCCTTTTCGAAATAAATGAGGTTTTCAATAAATGCAAACGTAAGTGCCGAAACAGCTGCATAGAACAAAATCTGGTAGGGCTCTTTCCGGTTATACAGGAAAATAGCCGGTATAATAGGAATAATTTTAACAATCTCCTCTACCAAACCTATCCCGAATAACGTATGCATAAACATATCGCCATATGAAGAGTAGGAATTCCATAGTCCCATGACATAATGCACGTAGTCAGAGATTGGGAATACTAAGAGTATAGCAACACTCTGAAGTAATATGGTCATCAGCACTAATACTGAAGATATTTTATCCAAAAAGCTCAGCTGAATAAAATATAACAGCCAAACAAGAAAAATAAGTGCAGCTGCTATCACGTTTATTACGCTTACCGTAGCACTTATATTGCTGATGATTGAAGCAAAATACTCGGCATATTTCTGTGAAAGAAATAGAGTCTTTCTTTTCAGTGTATACTCAACGGAAGTGTGAAAATCAGGTAGCTCTGTGGCATCAGGCATCCATGGCATGAATTCGTTTGGTTCCAGTAGCTTACTGAGTTCGACATAAGCAAGCTTTCTTGACTTCTCATGATTATTAATTTCCTTACTCAGGAGATCAAATCGCATAGAGTCAGAGGATAAGTCGTTGCCAGTGATCGTGAAACTTCTCGCATAATAGTAGTAGGGTTCATCATAAGAGTTAACTTTTTTCAGGTAGTTTGAGGCTTCATTTGCTTTACCAACCTTAGCAAGATACAGTCCTAATGCAATGTTTGCATTATCTTGATATCCCAATATGGCTACAGAATCATAGTACTCTTGAAGGTCTAAAGTCAAAAAGTCATATCCTTCCTCATCAGACTTTGTTAAGATATATTGGATATGAAAGTCCATATTTGACATTTCATTATAGCGTCTGGAGGTTAGCTTTTCTAGTCTGCTTACTTCATTTTCTAGAATAATTTCTGGTTCAGAACGGTCAAAAACAATGTTCCCCACGGTTAATACAACCGAGAATAGTAGGAGAATCCAGACATTCGATTGATAAATATTTTCACGTATAAATACGCTTTTGTTGAGGCAGTTTTTATACCTCATGCGCATGTAGGACCAATACGATATGACAAGGATAAATGTGATTATAATCAAGAAAAGCATAACAAGTAATTAACAAGGAAACCAAAAAACATGACTACTAACTCGGTAATTAGAACAGCCCATAATTAGACATAAAGTTAATGATTATAAACCACTTACCGCTTGTTACTCTGCTTTTAGCAATCGTAAACCCTCTTCCAGTTCATAGACAGGAGGAAGACATGATTTTTGCCGACAGATGTATAGTGCCGTTTTTTTTCCTTTAGTTTTTTTGTACGAAAGGAACGGTAATTCTGACTCATCTGATGTTCCGGAAAGCATGATAGATCGGTTCAAATGAGCCTTCTTAATCACTCTTGCCCACTCGAGTGCGCTGGGTCCAATGATAGATACCTCACGCTGGTTTTTGATACGAGTAATTTCGTGAGCCCAACGGTAGAGGTATTGCACTTCGGTGTCTAATAGTTTTTGCATAGCACCACCCATAGCTCGACCAATTTCTTCATATTTAGGCAGATCGAAGAATACGGATAACTTGAATAAGTTACCTACCATTACGGCATTAGAAGCGGGGGTGACATTATCAAAAACTTCCTTTTTACGGGCAATTAGCTGCTCGGCATCATCAGAAGTGTAGAAGAAAAACTGCTCTTCCTGATCAAAATAATTTTCAATTGCTTTGTCAGTCAGTAGTTTCGCTTCCTGCAGCCAATTTTCGTTAAATGTGGCTTCGTAAAGCTTGATAAAGGCCTCAATGGTAAACGCGTAATCGTCTATGAAGCCGGGTGTCTCAGATCGTTTCTCCTTGTAGGCATGATAAATAGTGCCGTCTACGACTAACTTATCTAGTATAAATTCACCGTTTTTTACGGCCAATTCCAAAAATTTAGGCTCCCCTAAGGCAAAGTATGCGTCAATAAGTCCGGTAATTGTCATAGCATTCCAGGAGCATAAGATCTTATCATCTAAACCAGGACGAATGCGTTTAGCACGCTCATCCATCAACAGTTTTTCTGCTTTTGAGAGTGTAGCTGTAAACCCTGAGTTTTCAGCTTCGAATTTGCTTAAGGAATAACTTCTATCGAGAATATTGACGCCATGTTCCCAATTACCCATTGATCTTATGTTCCAAAATTCTTTGAGTTTGACAACATCCTCATCGGGTAATGTGCTTAGAATTTCCTCAAAATTATCAGTTTTCCAAGTGTAGAACTTTCCTTCAACTCCTTCGCTATCAGCATCTAAGGCACTATAGAATCCGTTTGACTTATCCGTCATTTCTCTTTCAAGCCAATCAACGGTGTAGCAGATGGCTTTTTCAAATTCTTCTGAAGAGGAGAGAGCATATGCATGAGCGAGTAAGGATAAGAATTGGCCATTATCATAGAGCATCTTTTCAAAATGTGGAGCAAACCATTCAGCGTCTACAGAGTAGCGCGCCAAACCACCACCAATTTGATCATAAATGCCCCCTTTGATAATTTCTTCAAGCGTGAAAAGGACATGACTCTCTAGTTTTCGATTACCTTCAACCAAAGCGTGCTCCAAATAAAACTGCCACAATCCAGGCATTGGAAATTTGGGATGTCTATCAAACCCACCTAGTTTATGATCGAATTTTTGACTGGACAAAGCCACCGCATTTTTGAAAGACGTTTTAGTGAAATCATTTTCGCTGCTCACCTTAAGTCCATATTTTTTGATTTCACTGGTACCTATGGCTTGCTTGAATTGCAAGGCTGATTCTTTCAATTTAACATAATCATTTTTATATCCCATTCTTATTGCGTCCAATAATTTCAACCAGTTTTGGGCAGGGAAGTAGGTACCGCCATAGAAGGGTTCTTGGGTAGGAAGCACAAAGACGTTGAGTGGCCATCCGCCGTTCAGCCCCATGGCTTGAACCGCATCCATATAGATTTGATCTACATCCGGTCTCTCCTCACGGTCCACTTTAATGCACACAAAATGCGCGTTCATGAAACTTGCAACTTCTTCATTTTCAAATGATTCACGCTCCATAACATGACACCAATGACAAGAAGAGTATCCGATAGAAACAAGTACTGGTTTGTTTTCTGATTTGGCCTTGTTGAAGGCTTCTTCTCCCCAGGGAAACCAGTCTACTGGATTATAGGCATGTTGAAGAAGGTAAGGACTTGTACTATGAATTAGTCTATTGGATGTATGACTCATGTGCTTGGTTTTTGTTTCCGGTTTTGTTTGTCCATCGCAGCACAGGTAGAATGGTAGTAGTAAGAATAGAAGAATACCATTTTTCATAATTAACCTTTTAGCTGCGCAACTGTTTTTTTAAAGTGGTAAGTTCTTTATTAACATCTACATATGAGGACAAATTTTCCAATTTAGTTATCGTGTTCTTGATAAATAGCTGGTGTTCTTGTGACTCTGGGTGAAATGCTTTGTGAGAAAGTGCTGTTTTAATCGATTTCCATTTAGGTAAAAATGATAGAGTCTCTTCATCAAAGTAACAAGCCGCAAACTTCTCCCAAATGTAGTCTTCCGCAAATGGTGTTGGATGAATGAAGTCGTCCGAATAAAAGCGATAGTCTCTAAGGTCATCGATCATTATTTCATACGACGGAAAATAGGAGACGTTTTCATGGGCTTCGGTTAGCTCTTCACAGCAAAACCGTAAAATGGACTTGCTGTATTGGTTTTTGGCAATGGTGTCTTTGATGTGTCGCACGGGGCTGACTGTTAAAATAATTTGACAATCAGGTAGTTGCTGGATGATTTTTGAAAGATCATCAAGAATGCGTTTGGGCTTTAAAGTAACTTTTTGAAAGTTTTTAGATGCTTGTTTATGACAGTTATTGACGACTTTGTTGGTCAGTAGATGCCGATAACCGATAGAAGTTCCTAGCGTAATGACTACCCAACTCTTAGGGGATAAGTATTGTCTACATGCTTTTGATTTGGTTTCCATGATGCTTTTAAGCGCATCTTTATTGCCAGCAAATAGACTGGAGTGATAGTCATAGTGATATAACAAGTCGTCTGAGAATCGAAGATATAAGTCTTCCTCCGGGATATTATTTTTTACGCAGCTCTCAAGAAGTTTTGAAATGGAGTAGGGGTTATAGGTTGTACCAAATGGATTTACCAGGCAGTCAAACTTATGGTTGACAAGTTTGGTTCCAATGCTATCAGAGAAGCAAGAACCTACGGTCAGTATTTTGTTTTTCAAATTAATCTTACGAGGACTTGGGTGAATACTGACTTCGGTTCTAAAACTATTTTTCATGAAGGATATGGTTATTCGGAGTGGAACATAGCGAAAGGTCACGGATGTCCGTCATTGCGATATTTTTATATAAAATCTATTTAGAACTAATATAATATCCAGCAATACATTGCTCAAACTAACTTTTTTCTATAACGATCTTATGGGCTGTATATTTAAAGTTTTTTTTGCAAGCAAAGAATTGATTATTAGGTGTTTATGTTAGATTGTGACCAATGATAGGACAAAAAAAAAGCGCCTAATGGCGCTTTTCATTTTCTTGTGTAGGCTTGAGTATTACTCAGCCAATACAGTAACGGCGATATCCTTCTTTACTTCTTTATGAAGCTCAAGAATTACAGTGTGATCACCAACTGTTTTGATAGGCTCAGGGAATGAGACCTGCTTTCTATCAATATCAAAACCTTTATCGCTTAGTTCATCAGCAATCTGCAATGCTGTTATAGCACCGAAAATCTTACCACTTTCACCAGCTTTCGTGATGATCGTGAATACGCTGTCACCAAGTGAATCTGCAAGAGCTTCAGCATCCGCCTTTTTCTTAGCCGCTTTGTGAGCTGCTTGACGAATGTTCTCTTCAATCATTTTCTTATTAGACTTGTTAGCCAATAGTGCAAACCCCTGAGGTATAAGGTAGTTTCTACCATAACCAGGCTTCACCACTACGGTATCATTTTTATATCCAAGCCCTTTGATATCTTGCTTTAATATTATTTCCATGCTGTTCAGATTATTTTAATGAATCACCTGTGTATGGAAGAATAGCAAGATGTCTAGCTCTCTTGATCGCTTGAGTTACCTTCTTTTGGTACTTAGCGCTAGTACCCGTAATTCTGCTTGGTAAAATTTTACCTTGCTCATTTACGAATTTCAACAAGAAATCTGCGTCTTTATAATCGATATACTTGATACCGTTCTTTTTGAATCGGCAGTATTTTTTTCTTTGTTGTTCCCTATTGATGGGTTCATTCATTAACGTCATACCGATGCCTCCTTCTTCTTCTCTTTGTTTTCTTTCTTAAACTCTCCTTTTCTTCTTCTTT
>CAYMST010000119.1:0-10522 GCA_964393115.1 uncultured Roseivirgaceae bacterium
TAGCCTTAACTCCCTCATGGTTGCCACCATATGCTTGAAGCCCGTATGATCTTTTGTCCTGACCATAAAATACCCTTCTGCCTTTGGCTTGCGGCGAAGGCGAAAAGTCATTTCAATAACGACACCATAGTTGGACTGGAGAAAAACTTCCGTGAGATTAGGCCCAAGTCCATGTTCATAAGTATCGGCCGTCAAAGAACCTTCAAAATTATTACCGCCGGTGGTAATTACTCGTCCATCGGGTAGTAAGACCTTGAGAGAAAGAATTTGATTGCATTTATCTCCAAGCTCGGTAATTCCAAAACCACGCTCTATGGTATTCCCCATCATGCTGGACATTGGAGGGGCACCAGTAACATCCATTTGCAACTCAAAATTATTGGAAGTGAGATGGTCGTATAAATCTTGCTGCGTTACTCCAGGCTCAATGCGTACGTAACAAAGCTCTTCGTTGACTTCAAGAATTCTATTCATGGCACTCATATCCAGAATCAACTGATCAGATTGAGTACCCTGACGAGCACCATAACCCCAATTCAGCCCTCTACTAAAACAATGGAGCTCAAGCTGGTTTTCATGACAATATTGAAAAGCCTCACGAATATCCTCAACGCTCTTTGCTATATAAACAGTTTTAGGATGGATCTTCTCTCCTTTAAGATTTAAGGCGTAATCAGTTAACAACTCTTGATCAGTAATCAACTTATTTGGGCTCAGCGAGGCAGTCAGAACGGGTTGGTCTTGTAGTGCATCCATGGTAATAACTTGTTGAATGTCAAAAATTAGATTGTCAGTATGTAAATTAATTAATCAACTGAATAGTTTTGTGATATTTCAGTAAAAATCATCACTTTACCTTTTAAAATTATTTTTATTCCTCTAAGAAGGTCCTTATCTCATTTAACTACCCCAACACAAAAAGAAGATTTTACTAGAATAATTTGGAGTTAGTGCCCTCATTCAATTGCTTTGAATATCAAAGTGCTTTACATGGAGAAAGAAAAGTATTTAGAAGACTTGAGTGAAATTCGATCCATAATGGATAAATCAACAAGATTTATTTCACTCAGTGGTTTATCGGGAATAATAGCTGGTTCATTAGCCCTAATTGGTGCGTATCTGGCCAGCATCATTCTGGGTAAGATCGATTATAACGTCAGGACAAAAATCACTCCTCCACTTGACACTACCATATTACTGCTGACTATTGCAATCGTCATTTTAGTTTTATCGTTAGGAGCCGGGGTGTTTTTCAGTTACCGGAAAGCAAAAAAGCTGAATCAAACGTTATGGGGAACCCAGTCAAAGCGTTTTTTAGTAAATGTATTTATCCCTCTTGCCACTGGAGGACTAGTTTGTCTTGTTCTACTTTTTGACGGATACATCGGACTTATTGCGCCACTTACATTGATCTTTTATGGACTCGCTTTAATAAATGGCAGTAAGTACACCCTTAAAGAAATTAGAGGATTAGGATTGGTGGAAATTTTTCTTGGACTAATAGGATTAACATTTGTCGGATATGGGCTACTAAGTTGGGCCATGGGGTTTGGCATTATGCATATCATTTACGGTATTTATATGCACCTAAAGTACGAACGGTGAAGGAAATCCTAAAAGATTTAAATAAAGCCTTCGAAAATAAAGTCAGACTTGGAGTCATGTCAGCACTTGTTGTCAATGATTACTTGGACTTCAATAATTTAAAGAGCCTTCTCAATGTCACTGATGGCAATCTCGCTTCACACCTTAAAGCTTTGGAAAAGAAAGAGTACGTGTTGGTCAAAAAAGAGTTCATCGACCGAAAGCCGAACACCAAATATTTCGCTACCAGCGAAGGTAAACTAGCCTTTAAAAAACACATTAAAGCCATAGAAGAGCTATTGAACTGGAAAAACTGACACTTGAACTAAAACAATCAAGGATTTAATGGCCAAAAACATGTAACCAAACCTCTATTTATCTTATTACGTCGAATCGCGATAAGAAAAGCATTATAAAACCATCCCAGGAAATAAGAATCCGCGTATTATATTCTGTAATATTTAGGATTTAAACTCAATACAATAAATGAAAAAGTCACGCACTATTGCGATTATCTTCTTTTTATGCATTGGCTTCATTACCTACAAAGCCAATATCAACGAAAAATTCTGGGTTGAAAGCGTATACAATATCCCTCACTACGACAAAATTGGACACTTTGTGGTATACGGCATATTAGCCTTATTATTGAATCATACATTCAACTATCATAGCATATACGCCTTTGGAAGGTTTCCGATTAGAACATCGGTCATTGTGGTGATGACGTTCTGCCTATTTGAAGAGTTCTCACAAAGAATGTTTGCATCCAGAACATTTGACTTGATGGATTTAGCGTTCGATGCTGCTGGAATAATACTATTTTCATATGTGAATAATACAGGATCCTTCGCCATTACGTTACGCCAACAGCATAAATACAACCATCTGGAAGCCATTGAAATAGAGAAAATAGAGTATTCAAGGTCTTCCGAACGTGAGTCTACATTGAGAATTAGTTAATCTAAGTAATTTGTATCTTATTAATCATCATAGTTTTTAGAAGTTTCGCTTGCAAAACCTCCTTAGTTCAGGAGGTTTTGTTCATTATATCCTTGAAACTTTAGACAGAATAAAATTCTTCTCTCTACTTTAAAGTGCCGTTTATCAGAACAGGTAACTTTACTAAGTCTTTCCCTGAAATGATCTAAAACCCCAATTAGATCTGGCAAGGGCATCTCTCAATGTCCCAATTCGATTTTTTTTTGATTAACTCACTCCTTCTTTGATGATTTGTCGAATAATAGGTGAAATAGTAAGCGATTACAGCTAATTCATTGACCTTTGCACAGTCTTATACCATTTAGGCTATATGAGGTCGTGTTAGTTTACGTCAGTGTTTTTTTCTAATTCAAGGCAAAAAATGCAAACCTAGCAGCGCTAGGATGCGGACGGCCAGTCGCGGACGGCCAGTCAAGGCTTTTTAAGGAAGAAAAGTAGCAAAATATAGACCCATATTTTGTTTAAATGGTATTAGATAATCAAATACTAACATGAAGTACTTTAGCGTGAAAAAGAATCCATTGATCTTGACTGCATTTATCGGTGCTCTCTTAGCCTTCTTAATTTATAAGGCAGATGTAGATGAAATGTTTTGGACAACTACATTGGAAATAATTCCGCATTATGACAAAATAGGACACTTCGTTCTATTTGGTTTATTTGCTTTGTTTCTCAATAAAGGGCTGAATTACCACAGCTTAAGAATTTTCGGAAAATTGTCTATACGAAGTGCCGCCCTAATAGTCTTAGCATTTTGCACCGTTGAAGAATACTCGCAGCAAATGTTCGAATCAAGAACTTTTGACTATCGAGACCTCTTATCAGATGTCGTTGGGGTATTATTTTTCACTTATCTATATGACTTCCGGATTTTTTGCCACCAATTATATGAAAGCCGTTTTTCTCGTTTGCTCAAATTTAGCAGGGTAAGGAAGTCTCAATAGTCATCTCATACTAAATAAATATATTGGCTTACCATTTGCTGAAATGCTATAAAATGTAACTTTCGATTGACGTCAATATTTATCCAACTAGAAAAAGCCTGTAGTTAACTGACATTTTAACTCTTTGGACGGATTGTTTCATTGAACCGTCAATTCTTACCAAAAACACCCAATATTAGCTCCTTCAACCAAAAAAAACCGACCGGTAGAAAGAATGATCTAAATTTGAATCAGTTATCAGTTAAATAATTCAAAAAAAATTATTTAGTCATCCAAATAGAAAATTTATAAGGTTTACTATCAATCCAAATTACATGATGTTTCACCATCTTAAAGGGTCCAAAATTATTTGGGCCTTTTATTTTTTAATGGGTTCAGAACATCATAGCTCCTGATCTCGCTTAGTCATCACCCGATCACCGCAACGTTTTCGATACATGCACTCTCTTATTTCATCAAAAACAGCTATCCATAGTGTTTAAGTAAGGACTAAAACCTCTCACAATTGACAGAATACGAAAACACATTTCAGTTTTAACGCCTTTCTTACACCAAAGCCACTTCCGGGCAATTGAAAATCCATATTTTTGCGTTCTATTTTTTTTCTATGGAGCACATTAGGAATTTCTGTATCATCGCTCATATCGATCACGGTAAAAGCACATTAGCCGACAGGCTTCTTGAGTTTACAAAAACGGTGTCAGATCGAGACATGCAAAACCAGTTGCTAGATGATATGGATCTTGAAAGAGAGAGAGGGATCACCATCAAAAGCCATGCCATTCAAATGGATTATGAGCTTGATGGACAGCAATATACATTAAACCTAATCGACACCCCTGGACACGTCGATTTCTCTTACGAAGTATCACGGTCTATCGCCGCCTGTGAAGGTGCGTTACTCATTGTAGATGCTTCACAAGGTATTGAAGCACAAACGATATCGAACCTTTACCTTGCTATCGAGCACGATTTAGAGATCATCCCGGTATTGAACAAGATCGATCTTCCCGGAGCAATGATTGAAGAAGTCTCTGATCAGGTCATTGATCTTATCGGTTGCGAAATGGATGATATCATCCATGCCAGTGGTAAAGAGGGTATAGGTGTTGATAAAATATTGGAAGCAGTAGTAAACAGAATACCCGCTCCGAAAGGTGACCCAAAAGCTCCACTAAGGGCAATGATATTTGATTCTGTTTTCAATTCCTTTAGAGGAATTGAAGTAATATTTCGTGTCTTTGACGGACAGATAGAGAAAGGACAGGCAATTAAGTTCGTAAATACTGGAAAAGAATATAACGCCGACGAAATTGGTGTATTACGATTAGAGCAAGAGCCTAAGCAAGCGCTAAGCGCAGGAAATGTGGGATACTTGATATCCGGTATTAAGGTTGCAAAAGAAGTAAAAGTCGGGGATACGATCACCAGTAGAGATAATCCAACGACTACAGAGATTAAAGGTTTCGAAGACGTAAAACCAATGGTTTTCGCCGGCATCTACCCGGTAGAGACTTCAGAATACGAAGACCTTCGGGCCTCTATGGAAAAACTCCAGCTCAATGATGCCTCCCTTGTCTGGGAACCTGAGACCTCAGCTGCATTAGGTTTTGGATTCCGATGTGGTTTCCTAGGAATGCTACATATGGAAATAGTGCAAGAGCGCTTAGAACGAGAGTTTGACATGACCGTCATTACCACCGTTCCTTCTGTTCAGTTCCATGCGATTCGTACGGATGAGGAGATCCAAATCGTAAATGCTCCTTCAGAGATGCCAGAGCCCAATACGATCTCTCATATCGAAGAGCCTTTTATCAATGCACAAATCATAACGAAATCAGACTATGTAGGCTCTGTTATCGCACTGTGTATGGATAAACGTGGTCAAATTAAAAATCAGGTCTATCTTACTGCCGATAGGGTTGAGTTAACATTTGATTTACCATTAGCGGAAATCGTATTTGATTTCTTCGATAAATTGAAAACCATTTCACGGGGCTACGCGTCTCTAGACTACGATTTAAGCGGGTTTAGACAATCCAACATGGTGAAATTAGACATCATGCTAAATGGAGAAAAGGTAGATGCTCTATCAGCCATAGTACACCGAGACAAAGCATATGAATGGGGTAAAAAGCTTTGTGAAAAACTTCGTGAGTTATTGCCTCGACAAATGTTTGAAATCGCTATTCAAGCTACTATTGGAACAAAAATTATTGCGCGTGAGACAGTGAAAGCCATGCGTAAGAACGTACTTGCCAAGTGTTATGGTGGTGATATTTCCAGAAAAAGGAAACTTCTCGAAAAGCAAAAGAAGGGTAAGAAGCGAATGAGACAAGTTGGTAATGTAGAAATCCCGCAGGAAGCTTTCCTTGCCGTACTAAAAATTGATTAATCATGTCTAATATCTTAGATGGGCGAAGAATTGCTCAGGATATCCGAGCAGAAATAGCGAAAGAAGTAGAGGCTATAAAAGCGGCTGGAAAGAAACTCCCCCACCTTGCAGTAATCATGGTAGGAAACAATCCGGCGAGTGATACTTATGTGAATAATAAGATGAAAGCTTGCCATGCAGTAGGGTTTGATTCTACGCTATATAAGTTTTCTCAGTCTATATCAGAAGCAAAACTCCTCAAGGAGATAGGCCGTCTTAACGAAGATGAAGACATTGACGGATTCATCGTTCAGCTTCCTCTTCCTGAAGGTATCAGCAAGGAAAAAGTAATTGATGCCATTCGACCTGAGAAGGATGTCGATGGATTCACCAATGAAAACTATGGTCGTATAACTTCCGATAGCAACGGTCTTCTACCGGCAACTCCAAAAGGGATCATGGAATTGCTCAAACGCTACAATGTAGCATTAGAAGGTAAAAATTGCGTAGTAGTGGGACAAAGCAGAACAGTAGGCTCTCCTATAAGCAGCTTACTTGTTCATGAAGGAAATGCCACTGTCACCTGTTGTCATGTCTACACAAAAGACCTAGCGGAGCACACAAAGAACGCGGACGTACTAGTGGTAGCCGTAGGCAAACCATCGCTAATTACCGCAGATATGGTAAAAGAAGACGCCGTGATCGTCGATGTCGGAATCAACAGGGTGGCAGATGATGCAAGTAAAACCGGGTTTAAGTTAATAGGAGACGTTGATTTTGATGGAGTCAAAGACAAAGTGGCTTCAATCACACCGGTACCTGGCGGTGTTGGTCCAATGACCATTGCCTCTTTGTTGCTAAATACATTGGAGGCCTATAAAACAAGAACGGATTTATAACTTGGGCGCTAACTACTCCAAAAGAGAAACACTCCTTCCTGTAATGGAAGACTTCTATACTATACAGGGAGAAGGACATCACCAGGGGCGCGCAGCGTATTTCATAAGACTTGGAGGTTGTGACGTTGGCTGCCATTGGTGTGATGTCAAAGAATCGTGGGATATAGAAGCTCATCCTCAGGTGAGCGTAGAAGATATTGTTAGAAAAGTTAAGGACGCAGGAGCCAATATTAGTGTTATTACGGGTGGAGAGCCACTTATGCATGACTTGCATACACTTACCAGCGCATTGCACCATGAGGGCATTAAGACATTTATTGAGACCTCAGGAGCACATCACACCTCTGGCAAATGGGACTGGATATGTTTATCGCCCAAAAAGTTCAAACCAGCTCTTGAAGAGTTCTATGATATTGCTAATGAACTTAAGATCATTGTTTACAACCGATCAGACTTCAAATGGGCTGAAGAGTACGCACAAAGAGTAAACAAAGATTGTAAACTGTTTCTTCAACCAGAATGGAGTAATACAGACATCGTCACTCCCATGATAGTAGAGTATGTAAAATTCCACCCCCAGTGGAGAATCTCTATACAGACTCATAAATACATGGACATCCCATAAGTTAGCTTAGTATTAAACTAATCAATTTCAATTTTACCAATGAAATAAGGCTTCACACCCTTTTCAACCCCATCATTGAAAGCTGGACTTAAATGCAATTGATTGACGCATACATACAACAGGTTATCTCCAGCAAACCGTACGTTATCAGGCCATGACATTCTTCGATCTTTAACTAATACAGAGAGCATGCCGTTTTTGTCCAATACATCAATACTGCCATTTTGAATATTTGTAAAATAGTGATTACCCAATTTACCTGTGGCTACACCGTCGCATAGTGGTTTAGTACCAACCACTCTTATTGTATTTTTAATTTCTTCATCTGTCTTACCGTTTCGAATTGCTGTCGCAGATATTCCATACCACTTTGTTCCACTCATTGGTCCATAAAAGACTTCAGATCTATCTTCCGAAATGGTGATGGGATTAATTCCAACACGTGCTTTCCTCCCGTTAAGGTGAAGGACTTTTTCTTGAATGACGATATTGGTATCTTCTGGATACATAGAAAGACTATCAGAAAACCTTTTAAATTTTAGATTGGCAAAATCAACGGCTACAATCCCAGGATCTCTAAAATCTGCCAAGTAAGCCCAATGGTTTATCTCATCGATAGCAACATCCTGGATAAAACTACTCGAAGAGGCTACTTCGGCAGGGAGTTCAATTTTATGAACCAATTCACCATTTTCAATATTAAAAGCAAATAACCTTGTTCGGCCAAGACGAAGACCAACATCTACTACCCAAAGCCGGTTTAGTTTATCTACTAAAACCCCTAAAGGTGTATCAAAAGTGGTGTCCGTAGGGCTATTCGGTGATTGGAATAAATCATTAGGGTAAGGGACGTACTGATCATTCCCTGTAACTTCAATAAGTTGTATCCCTGACTGCATACGCATGGGATGAATAGACGCAAATATTCTTTCGTCAGAAGAGACCGCAATATTCCCAGGACAAACAGAAAGCTCTGCCACAACCTGAAACTCGGGGTTGATTTTCAGCGACTCATAGCTATTTTTCTTAGTGACACAAGCGAAGAAACCACACAGGAAAAGGCCAAAAACTAACTTTTTCATATTTGATAGTCACGAATGATCAATTGGTAAGGTCAGTAAAGATAAAGGGAAGCAGGGCTCTATATCAACATGGACTCCAACTTTTATCCGACGATATAAACATCATAAATTGTACCTTAGCCCTATATTCAATCCATAACTGCTTGGATTACTATCGTAGTTGAGTTCGTCTTTGCTCAAAGAGTTGAGCGATTGACGATAGCTAGGTGAAAACTGTAACATGGCTCGTTTGGCAATTTTATACTCGAAATTTAGCCCTACCAATCGGCTAACATAAACCGCGTTGTAAGGTCCCTCTTTCCCCTTCGTTAAACGAAGCGTTTCAACTCCCTCTTCCGTCGACTTGAAAGTACTTTCTAAGAAAAACTCCATAGATATCCCTGCTAATAGGGAGACATTCCATTTCTTTGAAGCAATAAAATTGTAACCCACAGAAAAAGGCACATTAATAAACTTCATTGTTTTAGAAACCTCATATTCTCCTTTGGCAAAGGAAATAAACTCATTGTTATCAGTTATTGACTCAATAAATTCAGCTGCATGCTTAGTTTCCTGAGTGAGAATATAGTTTTTACCTATTCGAAGGTCCTCCATCTTATAGTTGGTATGAATGACAGATTCAACACTCCCGAATAACACTCCACTCTGTAGATAAAATCGTTTACCAATAGATTTACCGAGGTTTATCCCTAAAGACGCAGATATACCAGGACTGGAAGTTTCGCTATGTTGAGGAATGGTCACAGCTTCAGCAGTCAGATTACCCAAAGATGGGTCACTTGAAAATTGGTCAAGCCCGAATTTCAATTCGTTTTCAGACACTTCAAACAAACTATTATCCGCTGCTAATGAGACGTTATTTCCACTAACGCTTGTGGAGTTGGCACTGGGATCAAAAACGCCAGATCCCATTGCAATACCCGTCCAGAGAGCACCAGATCGACTTACATCGGAAACGGATTCATATGCATAATAGTCAGGCATCGGTATCGTTTCCACCCCATAGCTGGGTTTGGAATGTATTATGTCGGGCCAACCGATCCCTTTCGATTCATCAAAAGATATTAATTCTGTCCTATCCCGATAGACCAATATTTCTCCCCGTTCTAAGGGTTGGTCATGAATAAGCGATCGAGAAGGTGATGGAGTAAAAACTTGAGTAGAAGCACTGGATAAAGCAGCTTTTTTTGTTGAGGTTGCAACCTTACGTTCAACCATACGCTCAAGAGCGACAAGATACGCTTGACTATTATCTGAAATACAGGCTTCGTCTTGCGTTTCTTCGAACCGGCTAATGTTTAAAGCAAAGGCTTCATCCCAATGTCTATAAGACCGCTCAAAATCAGTAACGCTAAATACCGACAACATACATGCTACGAAGATGCTGGCTGCAGCTATAAACTTGAAGGCATAAACTTGACCTTGATAATGCTTGATTTCCCTCCGTGCAATGTCCAGTTCGACGTTATCCCAAATATGATCAGGCGGGGCTACTTCTGCACCTTCAACAGCTTCTCTCCAAAGTTTTTCAAAACCATCTCTTGGAGGCTCCATACCATGGCCTAGACCATCAGTTTCTAGCTCTTTCATAATAAACCTCCATTTTTAAAACCTTTTCCTGTAATAGACTTTTTGCTCTGGCATACTGGGATTTAGAAGTCCCAACTGTTATACCTAGTTCTTTGGCTATTTCGTGATGTTTGTACCCTTCAATAGCATATAAATTAAATATTACCTGACAACCACGAGGCAATTCATTCAGTACCTGTATTAACTCTTGATATTGGATATTACTCAGCGTATTTTCTTCAAAAGATGTCTCCTTCGTTTCTTCGACATCAATCATAGGGTGTAAATAGAGCTTACTGCGTTGGTGGTTTAAAGCGGTATTGATAACGATTCGCTTTATCCAATACCCAAGTGTACTTTCAGAGCGGAAGTTTTTGATATTTCTGAATACCTTAATAAAAGCTTCTTGCAAGATGTCTTCTGCTTCTAAATCTCCCTTTGCA
>CAYMST010000119.1:10532-13831 GCA_964393115.1 uncultured Roseivirgaceae bacterium
CCGCGTACATACTCCCCTTATACTTATCGTAAAGCAGTTTTTGCATGCGCCGATTGCCTTCTTGACAACCTTCTAATATGTCAGATTCCGTGATCCCCACCGTGTTCAACTACAGGTTATATATCCATTTACACACATAAGACTCGCATTAATCTTTTTTGGTTGGAAAAGAGAAAGGAGAATGATTTATTTTGTCCAATGACCATTTCGCGAAAAATCAAAAAGAAAGAGCAGACATTAAAAGCTAGCTTATCAGCCGCTTACTACTTGACTATCTTACTTCTTTATTCTTGTGGTTCCATTGTAACGACCACATCCACCTCGACACCCCCTAAAATATTTGAAGATGAGTTAAGTGACAATCTCAAGACAGCAATGATCTTAGAAAAAAACCAAAGCCGCTTTAAAACAGACATTTCTAGTTTTCATTACGCTGAAAGTGAAGATTTTAAATTAATATTTGATGATTTGAGTGGAGGCTACCAACAATATAACCTAACTATAATCCATTGCAATGTAGATTGGACCAAGTCAAGTTTGAATGACCTTGAATTCTTAGAAAGCTATAATGAGTTCGAGTTTTACGACTATGATTATTCCCTGAACACGAAAGTCAGTTACACCCAATATAGCGTAGGTTTACCAAAGCTAAAACAACCAGGAAACTATATTTTAGCGGTTTATAAAGATAATAACACTGACCATTTCGAGTTGACTCGAAGGATAGTGGCATATGATAATGGCATCATGCTGTCCCCCGACTT
Organism: uncultured Roseivirgaceae bacterium; assembly: GCA_964393115.1. Classification (GTDB taxonomy): domain Bacteria; phylum Bacteroidota; class Bacteroidia; order Cytophagales; family Cyclobacteriaceae; genus CAYMST01. The sequence goes on from CAYMST010000119.1 coordinate 11,297, forward strand.
GAAGCCGGCGAGTGATCTCTCAAAACGCCTGACCCACCATCAGCTTGATTTTAAAATGGACTATCGAGCAATTGAATCCAATGATCCTATACATGATTTCACAGTTGTATTGAGACAGAATTTTCGTTGGGATAATGCACTATCCGGAATTAAGCCTGTGGGGCTAGACCCAGTCAATAAGCAACTCGATTTCTCATTTTTTGACCTGGATAATTCCTTTCCAAGCACAAAGGAGTTCCGATATTTTGATGCACGGTCATACATATTTCACGGGAGAAGGATAGTAAGGCATCAAAAAGACAACGCAGGAGTTTATAATCTTTACGTAGAGGACGATAAGCCAAGAAATGGTTTGGGCTATTTGGACTGGAAAGATATGAACGGAAGATATTTCGTTGAGAACACACATCCTAATGCTGCCGAACTGGAAGAAGACTACTTTCAGGTGCACTTTAGACTTAACAAAGCACCCCAGCTTACTGATGAGAAAATCTATGTCGTCGGAGGATTTAATAACTGGAATAGAACACCAGAAACCGTTTTAAAACCCAGCGAAGACGGCACTTTTTACGGAACTAACATTTTAATGAAACAAGGTTTTTACGACTACATGTACATCAGTGAGTCCGAGAATGAATACCAGCATGAAGGGTTAGCTTTCGAGGCTGAAAACGAATATGAGATTATCATTTATTTTAGGGATCCTGTTAGAAGGTATGACAAAATAGTCGGATATTACCACCAAATTTTTAAACCATGAGTCAGCCGATAGATGAGCTTGCCAAGCTTTTTGCGAGATCGACCCCTCCAGGTTGGGAAGCTCAAGTCAAAATGGCTCCGCATCCCTATCGACAATTGAAGGAAAGGCCGCTTACTCCTATCGGTGCTAAGGAAGCAGGTGTGTTAGTGGTGTTATACCCTGAAGGAAATGATATTTTTCTCCCCTTAATCCAACGCCCTAGTTATAACGGACCTCATAGCGGACAGATATCCTTACCAGGAGGTAAACGAGAGGAAATAGATAAAGATATTATTGACACAGCACTTAGGGAAACGAACGAAGAACTGGGTATTAGGACATCAGATCTGAAAATAATTGGGAGACTTTCTGACTTATGGGTAGAGGCCAGTAATCACATTGTAACTCCATCAATTGCTCTTTGCCAGACAAAGCCTAATTTCTATCCCGACAAGGATGAAGTATCAGAAGTCATTACTACTTCCATTGAGCACCTGTTACTTGACAAAACCATGGGAACTATACAAATACCCTCTAAGAAAAGAGGTTATTTTGAAGCTCCTTATTTTAACATTAGTAATAAAGTGGTGTGGGGAGCCACAGCTATGATACTTTCGGAATTAAAAGAATGGATATATGCTTCTAAATAATATTTTGAATATCTCGAATCTGATATAGCGTAATGATTAAAAATGATATAATCATCTTCGGTATGATTTGCGCCATTCTTTGGGGCATCACTTATCTCAATAATTCGAACTCTCCATTTTGGAAAAAGTTCTTTAAAGTAGTACCTGCACTTTTCCTATGTTATTTCATCCCTTCACTTCTATCAACTTTTGGGATAGTAGACATCACGGACTCTAAGTTATATTGGGCCGCAACCCGTATACTTCTTCCTGCAGGATTATTTCTATTAACCATAAGCGTAGATGTAAAGAAAATACTAGCGCTAAAATATAAAGCTCTGGTGATATTTCTCTCAGGGACTTTAGGCATTATTATAGGAGGACCGGTTTCACTTTGGCTGACCAAAGTTTTCTTTCCAGATAGTTTTAACCCTGATCTATGGCGTGGGATGGCTACCGTGGCTGGAAGCTGGATTGGAGGAGGAGCAAATCAGGCTGCAATGAAAGTAATATTTAAAGCTCCAGACGAAATCTTCGGAATAATGCTCGCTATTGACACCATGATAGTAGGCATTTGGCTTGCCCTTTTGTTCTTTGGGGTTGGAAAAAACAGAGAAATCAATAAATGGCTACAAGCCGATGAATCCGCAATAGAAGAAGTTAAAAAAGCACTTAGTCATCTAAAAGCTTCTACTCAAAGAGTTCCTACAAACAAAGACTTTATTTTCCTGGTAACAATACCATTCGTTATAACCGGATTAGCTCATCTATTCGCTGATTGGATAACTCCAGTGATCACCGAATACTATCCAGAGCTTAATAGGGTCAGTTTGACATCCAGTTTCTTTTGGATGATAATGACGGTAACCATAATCGGAATAGGACTCTCATTTACTAAAATCAGACGACTCGATGAAGTAGGGGCTTCACAGTTCGGGAACCTATTGATTTATTTGTTAGTCGTAGTAATTGGTTTAAATATGGATCTAATGACCATTACTAAGTCACCCGAATTGTTTTTTACTGGGCTAGTTTGGATGCTCATCCACGGACTTTTTCTACTTATAACCGCCAAAATAATCAAGGCTCCCTACTTTTTTGTCGCAGTAGGGAGCCAAGCAAATGTTGGTGGTGCAGCTTCAGCACCTATAGTAGCTTCGGCATTTC
>CAYMST010000120.1:0-10449 GCA_964393115.1 uncultured Roseivirgaceae bacterium
TCCTTGTAAATACTAAATAGTCATGTGAATTTTGCGAGCCAAAATAATGAAGTCGTTTGATTGCGATGCTCGGGTACCGTAATCTTAGGGCATTAACCGATTTAAACACAGGAACATGTTTTCAAAAGACATAATCAACAAATTTAGGGAGCAAGAGACCCCTTTCTACTATTACGATTTAGATCTACTTCGTAAAACGCTTGATGAAGTTAAAAAACATGGCATTGATAACGGCTTCCATATTCATTACGCTTTGAAATCAAATTTCGACGACGCTGTATTGCGTGTGATTAAGGAATATGGGTTAGGTATCGATGCGGTTAGCGGCAACGAAATTCAAAAGGCTATTGATGTTGGTTTTAATGGTAGTCAAATTGCTTTTGCCGGAGTCGGAAAAAGCGACGCTGAAATAAACCTTGCTTTAGATCATGACATCTTTGCTTTTAACTGTGAAAGTCCACATGAACTACAGATCATAAATGAATTGGCCGTTGCCAAAGGTAAGACGGCACAAGTAGCACTAAGAATCAATCCTAATGTTGATCCTAAAACCCATAAATATATCACCACCGGTTTATCGGATAATAAATTTGGAATCAACCCATGGGATCTAAAAGATATATTCCAAAAACTACCTGAATATCAAAATGTAAATGTAATGGGCGCTCATTTTCATATAGGCTCCCAAATAACAGATATCGGTCGGTACCAACTATTGTGTGACAAACTAAAGGACCTTTTACAGTTATTTGACGACCAAGGAATTAAGCTAACGCATGTCAATGTTGGAGGTGGGTTAGGTATTGATTACGAAAACCCTTTAGATAATCCTATTCCTCCATTTAAAGAGTACTTTGAGACCTTTAAAAACAATGTTCAACTCAAAGAAGGGCAAGAATTACACTTTGAGTTGGGTAGATCGATCACGGGACAATGTGGAACATTGATCACAAAAGTGTTGTATCTGAAACCCGCTTCAAAAACTAATTTTGCTATTGTAGATGGTGGCATGACTGAGTTGATACGGCCTATGCTCTATCAAGCACATCATGAAATTAAAAACCTTACGAGTACTGGTGAAAACAAAACCTACGATGTCGTAGGGCCAATTTGTGAGAGTACTGATTCTTTTGCTAAGGGACTAACACTTCCGGAATGTAAACGCGGAGACTTAATAGCCATTCGTTCAGCGGGTGCCTATGGACAAGTTATGAGTAGTCGTTACAATCTGCGGGATTTGGCTAGAGCAGTAAATAGTGACGAGCTACAGTAATTATAAGATTTCATTCAAGTCATTGAAGATCTGAGTATTTCAATGACTTGAAAGCTATGCTCGCTAAATTATAAAACCCACTATTAAAAAAAGCACTAAACTAATTCCGCCAGCAAATAGCGCAAATGGGAGTTGTGTATTGACATGCTCCATGTGATCACAATCAGAGGCAATAGAGGATATCAGTGTAGTATCGGAAACTGGGGAACAGTGATCTCCAAATACTCCTCCTCCCAAAATAGCCGCTAGAAGAAGTGCTTCATTGACCTCGCCAGTTGTTGATATACCCGCCATAAGCGGAATCATGATCGCGAACGTTCCCCAAGAGGTACCTGTAGAAAACGCAATAAATCCACTAATGACAAAAAATAACGCCGGTATCAAACCAAGGTGAATGTTGGAGAGCACCAAGGAAGCCACGTAATTACCTGTACCTAAAGATTTAGCCATACTACCCAAGGCAAAGGCTAATATCATGAGTAAGGCCATCTCCATCATGTCCTTCATACCATTCATTGCCAAAGTGTTAATCTTTGACGTATTCCATCTTTTAGTGGCCATTAATAGAACCAACATGACTATGATTCCATTTAAAACCGAAAAAAGTACTGAAAATGAACCTGAACCATTTTTAAAGGCGGATAACATATCATGTGTATCCTCACCCCAACCCGAATAAATCATGTAGCATGGCATTGAAACTACCATAACCCCAAAAGGTAATATCATGTCCCATAATGTATCTCCTTCAGTCTCGATTGTTTGACTTACCGTCTTAACATCCCTGTAAGCCGTTGTGCGAAACACTTTTTCGACCTGCTTTGATTTGCCCAATAAAATGGTCATTATAACTAACGCAATGGCCATAAATGGATAAAAGTTTATCCATACACTTTGGAAAAAAAGATCAACTGGATATTCGAATCCATTCTGCATCAGAAGTCCTACAATAAATGCTCCCCAAGCATTAAAAGGTAAAAGAATAGAAGAGGGTGAACTGGTGGAGTCCAATATGTACGCCAACTTGGTTCTTGGAAGCTTGACCTTATCATATATAGGTTTGAAAATTGTGCCAGTGGTCAATATGGAAATATTGGTTTCTATGAATAAGAGTAATCCAAGTCCCATAGTATAAAACTGTGCTTTCTTTTCAACCGTAGCATCCTGATTGGCGTTGACGCTTTTGAAGATTCTATTTGCAAAAGCATTAGCCCCTCCATAGTCCTTCGTAAAACGAATTAAAACACCAATTAATAATGTAAACAATACTACTCGAACATTTCCGTCGTCATGAAAAACGGTAATTACACCATTCATCATTTGAAAGAAGCCGTTGAGAGGATGCCATTCGGCCAAGATCAGATAGCCAAAAAATAAACCAGATATTAATGAAAAATAGACTTCTTTTGTTCTGATCGCAAGTATCACTGCGATCAAGGGAGGAAGTATCGAAATCCAACCAATGTCATTCATAATTTAAACAGCAAAAAAGGAATACAAACTTAACATCCAGAACATACCAACTGAAGATGAAAAGTTTACAACTAATACCATCTGGATCGCCGCAGCGATGTGATGATCCGTCAAAACAAACAAAAACATGTATAGATTAAAGCTACTACAATTCGTTATACTCTGCGTCATAATGCAGTCTTGTCAGACTAAAAACAGTCAATTTCTGGAAGTCGAGCAGATTATCGATGATATAAAAGAGCGCTTGGCCCCTGACAAGCGAACGGTTTTATATACTATTCAAACCGAGCGAAAGGAAAACAGATTGGTGGTGAGTGGTGAAACATCATCTCAAAAAGCTTATTTACAACTCCAAGACGCATTGTCCAAACTATCCAACCCAATAAATTTTCAAGTAGACCTACTGCCTACTAAAGCGGTTGCGAAATTACAATTTGGGTTAACGCGAAATTCGGTATCTAATTTAAGATCCAAACCCAAGCACTCTGCTGAACTGGCCACTCAATCGATTATGGGCCATCCTCTAAAAGTTCTTAAACAAGAAGGAGAATGGTACCTTGTACAATGTGGAGACAAATATATCGCTTGGGTAGACCATGGTGGAATACAGCTACTGGACAAAGCACAGTACTCTTCTTGGATAGAAGATTCTAAAGTAATTTTCACGTCTATCGGGGGAAGCGTGTATGCTTCGAAGCTTCTAGAAAAGCCCATTTGTGATATTGTTTATGGAAGTTTACTATTGGTTAACAACGAGTTTCCCGGTAGCTTTCAAGTAACCCTTCCGGATGGCCGCACCGGATTTGTTCAAAAATCAGAAGCTCAATACTATGAGCAATGGCTCAACAACTCTAAAGAAGATCCTTCTGACTTCGCCTTAAAGCTTCTAGGTCTACCCTATCTATGGGGGGGCACGAGTTCTAAGGGACTAGATTGCAGTGGTTTCACCAAGACGATCTATCTATCTCAGGGTTTGGTAATTCCACGTGACGCATCACAGCAAATCCTGGCGGGAAATTCAATTGATGGGACTAAGGGCTTTGAGCATCTGGAAAAAGGGGATTTATTGTTTTTTGGTTCACCTAAAACCTATGAGAAAAGAGAAAGAGTAGTTCATGTAGGCATGTGGTTGGGAGATGGACAACGATATATTCATGCTTCAGGAAATGTTCACATAAACACTATGGATTCCAAAAGCTCACACTATGATGAGTTTAATTTTAATAGGTACCTTAGAACCCGCAGGTTTAAAAAGTCAGATGGTATATCCCTCGACTTGTCAAAAGAGAATTTGTACCAATCGCTGTATTCTAAAAAGACTTTTCAAAAATAGGTTTGCTACAGAAAGGTGTAGATAAATTTTAGAATGATCCAAAATTGACCTTAACAAAAAAGACCTCAGATGTGGACATCAGAGGTCTTTTTTAATAGAGAAATTTATCACTAATCTCTTATTAATGCAGTATTACAAATCTCTTACTCCCTACCATGCCGCTTGCGTTTGATAATTGAAGCATATACATCCCGCTCGGTGCAAATTCAGTATTTATACCCCAGTTTTGCACTCCTTTTTTCACTATGCCTGTTTTCACTACTAAGCCTGCTGCATTAATTACCCGCCATTCATAGTCGTTATCCATTCTCCTACTAAACTTCACATAAGTCATATTATCAGAAGGTATCGGATAAATGTTGAATAGATTCGTACTAAACCGTTCTCTGTCGACCACTGCTGTTGGTGCCAACTCCAGGTTATCACGTATTTCAGTAGATGTTAAAATAGCTGATTGGTATATCGTTTTATCTCTCGCATTTTGAATAAAAGCAATAATGGACATATTTAATGGGTCGTTGAAGTTATCAATTTCCCATGACTCTCTCATAGATATAGTATTGCCAACAAGTGGCACGGCATCAAACCTTACTCCTGCTCCACTAGGTAACATTTTCCTAAGCACATTGTATAACGTATCCATTTGCTGGGTACTGGAGTTAAAGGCTAATACTTCGTCCTCTACCAGTGCTATATATCCTCTTAGTTCGGTATCTTCATCCAGTCCTAAATCCAAGATAGAAGTGAAGTCAACTGAGATATCTAACACATAGTTTGGTAATATTTCACCACTACTATTTTGATCATTGAGTGTTATACCCACATCAAAGCCCGGGTCCTTTAGTGCCACCCGATTTAAGTCTCCTTGTGACCAAGTAAGGTTTTCTAACGTTCTTTGTCCAGAAGAGACTGTATTAACGACTCCACTAAGGGCAGTTGATGGAACACTTTCAACTCCATAGAATAACGTTCTCGCACTTGGATCCTTTGAGTTGATCACGTTGATAGAGTCATTATTTCCAATCAAATCAGTATAATAATCCAGGACAATTACGTCTCCATTATTATTTTCTAACACTCGTAATCGATTCTGCGTATCTCTCGTGGACGCGAATGAAGTTGGAGATAATGTAGATGAGAATTGTTCTAAGACCACTAGATTAGTTCGCTCCCCTATCCAGAAATTATCAAAAGCAAAACCTTCAGCCTCTGCATCACCATTCGAACTCAACGCAAACCTAAACCTCACCGAATCTCGACCTTCTATTGGAATATCATCCAATTTATGTCTGGAGTTCACCCATCCACTATCAAGACTAGCAGAAGAAGGAATGGACCAGCCCAACACTTCAGCGTTATCAACATGTAACGATTGCTCACCTATATCAGTTAGCACCCCGATCTCATTGAACCAATTGGTTCCTGAAGCATCATCGTTATCGCCATTGAAGTCACCAAGTACATTCCATGATTTACCGTCATCAATTGAATATTGCAATACGACGCCATCCGCACGAGTAGCGAAATTCCACTTAGCATCAAACCTTACCATTGGTCTATCTAGTCCGGTGATATCAAACGACGGAGAATTCACCCAAGAGTTTTCATCAGAACCATAATTACCGGATTGTTTTGTACTTGACCAAGCGAAATTGGGTTGTTCATTAAGGTCTGTCCAAGCCACAGTATCGGTCATCATCCAACTATTGTCAATGGTATCACTGCTAAAAATGATATCATCAGCGTTTGGTTGAATCGAGGTTCTATCAAAATAACGTTCATTAGTGGTAGGGTCCGCAAACCAACCTTGGCGACCACTCTCAAAATCTTGGGTGTAATTGGTAGCACTGGTCACTACTATATGAGGAATAATACTCATCGGCTTGATCAAGGAATCTACACAGCCAGAAGTAGACGTTATTTTCATAGATAATCCCCTTGATTTCTTTCTGACGAACCAAATGCGCTCCATAAAGGCTCTTCGGCTAGTGAAAAAGGAGCACCACTTACAAACAATTCATTTCGACTAGCCAACAGAAGAGAGTCAGTAGTGAACAACTGGTAGTCAATTCTCCTTATTTCCGAATTAGTTACACCAAATACACTAGATGTTTGATTGGACCTGTCTACATTATACAATAAGTTCAAATCCGGACCGGATGTAATATTCTCCCAAGCAAATTCTGGCACCGGTATACTTCCCACTGTCACAGGCAATATCACTTCTGTTTTACATGCCAATGATCCAGTATCGGTCACGTTCAATTGAAGGTTTGCCCGCTGAGCTGCAGTATAGGCATAAGACACATTATGTAGTCCTACTCCTGATACCTCATCTTCGGTCGTAACTTCGGGGTTATTATCATTAAAGTTCCAATCTAACATAAAAAGGCTTGAATCTAACTCTTCGTTAACGACTGCATTAAAATTCAGTTCCTCTTCATTACAACTAGATTCTGGAATGATAACATCTACTACTGGATTGCTAATGATTTCAAAAGGGAAAGCAAGTGTTTGCGTACAGCTTTTAGGAACCCCTCGAGCCACGTTAAAAGAATAGGTATACAAAACAGTATCTCGATGGCTATAATCGGTTGAATCCAAATTGATCCGTTTCAACCTCATCAGTGCTTTTTCATTACCATCCCTCGTTATTCGATTGTCTAGAGTATCGGGAGCAATACCTGCAAATTTTGTACTTAGCGCAAAGCTGGCTTCAAATATCTGGTTTTGTCCCAAACTCCGTGAGTTCTGAATATCAATTTCTATTTCATCAACATCTCTACAGAACATCGATGTACCTGAACTGAACTCACTGCCTAACTGACCGATTTGACTAATGGTCACTGTTCGTTCGTTATTACTAATACAACCATTATCCAAAGCTGTTTCGAAACCGAAAAGTAAGACCGAGTCTTGCCGTAATGAACTATCTCGTTCTATGTTTAACAATTCTAGGGGATCGTAATTTATTGCGGTTACACCATTCTCAAAATCGATAAAGTCGTTTCTCACCGTATCCGTTTCAACCCTAACATAGAATTTAGAGCTTCCACTGGCAATTTGCGTACCGGCCGGTAATTCTGACAATCCATCAACACGCATTTCAAGATCCCCGTTAACACAACTATAATCAATAGAATCAGAAGTGTAAATGGTTAGTGGAATTCGAGGACGTATTTCCAACATTGCAGTTCCCTGACGGCTCACACAGCTTCCAGCATTATTCGTAGTTTGCGTGACAAATATTTCATAGCTGGCAGCTTCATTCTCATCTTCACCCAACGCCGATAGTATTTCACTTACTTCAGCTGAATCGGTTGTTAACCCAACTATTGGGTTATCCGATTGGAACGCCAATTGATCTCGGTACCATTTATAGCTGGAATTACCTAAATCGTTCTCTACTACAAAATTCAGATCGGATACATCATCACCTTGACACAAGGTGTTTAATTGAATGGATGGTGCTGCGAGGGTATCAAATATATTGTATGTCTTGGTAGTCACCTGACTAAAACATCCATCGAAACCTCTAGTAGAATCTTGATTAGCCAAGCGATATACATAAAAATTAACTACCGTATCAATTGTTGACACGGATAAGTCAACGTATGAATCCATATCTTCAAACCTCAATGAGATATTACTTATTGAATCTAGTGCACTTGAACTCGCTGCAATTGGATCCGACACCTCATCTCTGAATAGTATATATGAAGTAGCTGGAATAGGAACTTCAATCGTAACGTCATTAAGTCGTTCCCCTTTACAGATATCCTCAGTTGGCGATCCCAAAGTAGGCGAGAGAACGGTGTTATAAACTTCTACCTCTACCTCTAGTGCTTGACTTTGACAACCATTGAACCCAAATTGGGGTTGCGCGAGATCCGTATCTGTTATCTGTCTAAGGAAGTAAGTATAAGCCCCAGCGTTTTCATCTGTTGATACCACACCAATTCCCAGCCCGGTACTATCTGGTACAATAGATATTATTGACGAATCACCAGCATTAATAACATTCGCTAACCTCAACGAGTCTCCAGTATCCGAATCCTCATATAGATTAAACTCCGCATTAAGTTCTCCAACAAAATCGATATCAAGAAGACTATCTCCATTACAATACAATAAGTTTTGAGCCCCAGTTAATCTCGGTCTTTCAGGGATTCCTAAAACATTTATGGTTAAAAGGGAGGTATCTGAAGAACATCCTGCGAATTTATCTTCAACAATACTTGAGCTTAATGTAATGGCGAACTGCGCAAGCTCATCGGAAAGTGTTATCACACCAAGTTCCCCAGCGGTAGCAGCGCTATCATTTGATGCAGAAATTCTATCTAACAAGAAATTGGTGCCTTGACTAACATTATACCAATTAAACTTATAGGTGCTGTCGGGATCATTAAATCCAGCCGGGACGCTCAAACTAAAGGAAACACCATTTAGCGTTTCTGCGCAGTACCTTAATTCCACGTCTGTCGAGTTCCCTAGACCATCTACTACATTTTCAATAATTGGCTTCTCAGAAACATTGAATACGTCTATTACCAACTTCTCTGTTCCTCCTTCACACCCTTGGAAAGTAGTACCAGGAATCGCTCCAGTGTTTTTTGCCACAAATAACTCAGCATCACTCGCGACTCTACCATCCGTATCCAACAGAATTCCCGTCCCAATGAGATTAACTAAATTATAATCCGGTGTCGAAGCTCCTCCAGTTAGGATGTTCTGCTTTAAGGTATCACTATACCAATTATAAACCTCTTGACGGTCAGACTTAATGGAAAAATCATCTACTATGAGAGAGTTTACATTTAATGCTTCCTCTATTGATTCCGAAATCAAGGTATCATCCAGACAAGCAAAATACTCGCTTACGATATCCGGTAACCCAGGCACTTCATTAATATTTACATCAAAAGTAAACGTCTCACTTTCGCAACCTTGGAAAGGAACTGAATCCGTTTGAACTACCATTGGAGCATAATCTAATTGTCGGAAAGAATAACTATTCGTACCAACTCCAGAAGGAACAAAAGTGGCTTCAATAGAATCTCCAGTTCCCAATAAAGTAGAGGAGTTATCATACCAATTGATAAAAGAATTTCCCTGGATACCAGCTGACAAGAACGTCGAGGTGTCGGCAGAGAAGTATCCTAGGACATCTCCTTCACAAAATTGTCTCACATACCCTTGACCATCAGACTGGTTCCCTTCAGTCCCTGAGAGGTCTAAGTCTGAAGCGCGAGCTGTTTGATACATGGTCACTTCAAATGACTCTACATCACTTTGACAACCTAATGTATCGGTTTGAATCATAAAGTACTCATTAGAATTTCTACGCTGACTAGAAGTATTTGTAATGATCCTATCAAATTCTAGTTCAGATTCTGAAAATCTCACTTGGGACGAATCCAACGTAAACTCCCCTGGTAGTTGTATGGTCAGTGTAGAATAATCCTCCTCTACATGAAATACAAAGTCTTGTACATCCACTTCTAAGTCTTCGTCATTACTACAAAATTCAAAATCAAATTGTGTCCCTCCAACATATTGAGAACCTACAGAATCTATATATGGTGTCTCTGGCTTTTCCAGTACTTCGATCAATAACGTATCGGTAATAGAGCAACCTACGGCTGTTCCAAAAATATCTCGGTCCTGAACGGCCGTGTTTGACGTGATGATATGATATAATCCAGCACCAAACCTATCAAATAACGAGTCAAAAACCACAGTGTTCTCAGTGGTGGTGTAACGTGCTAACTCAGTCGAGTCAGCGTCCAATCTGATAAACGTATGACCTGTTAGGATATCAATTTCCGATGTAGAACCATCTCTTTGAATCTCCGCAAATAGTTCCTGATCTTGATCATTTTGACAATATCTCGCAGAATCTTCAAGCCCAAGTATTTTTAAAGAAGGAGGATTAATTACATCAATTGAAACCTCAGTTTCTGAGCTTTCACAACCTGTGATCGTATCTGTTTGGGTAAATTGAACAGAATAAGTATTGGCCGCTTGTGAGCTATTTTCATCAAATAGCTCCAAAAAGTTAGGATCATAAGGGTTAGCAATAGCCAGAACGCTATCGGAAGCAACACCGTTATCGTCCAGATACCAAGTCAGTTGAGTAAAGGTAGAATCAACAGTTAGTTGGAAGTTGGTTGTATCCGTAATTTCAGTATCTAGACAATAGCTATCGTCGGAGTCAAATGTAAAAGCAGGGGAAGCCGGAAGAGCCAACGCCTTAATATTACCTAGAGAAATATCATCATTTGGCGAAGAACCAAATATATTGGCATTCTCCTGATCACTGAATGTTCTTATTATGTTTAGTGTATCACTATCTCCTAAACGCTGTCTA
>CAYMST010000120.1:10473-13826 GCA_964393115.1 uncultured Roseivirgaceae bacterium
TGTTTGTACATCACTAACAAAATAAGTGATATCAACATAAGTCAAATCATCATCGAACGTATAATCAACTGAATCTAAAACTAAATCACCGGCACTGTTTCCAAACACTTGAAAATCATCGTCATCAGAAAACTCAAACCCGACAGGCATAGATATCCGCATGGTCTGATTAGAAGTACTTTGTCCAAAGTCCGACTCTATCCTTTCTATTATTTTAAGGGTGTCTAGAGAAGAATTACTTTCGGCGCAAATCTCCAATTGACTAAGCATTTCAAACTCAGCACCACCAGTTTTTACATTTCCTACTAGTTCCGCATTTGTGATATTCCCTGCTTGATCTTCATGAACAACGAAAACGTTATAGTTTGACCTTGATGCGAGTGAAGTCCCTTTAGCATCAGTTGTATTCGCAGTGTTATACTCTATGGAATCACCATATATCACCGATGTCCCGTTACGAACGGAGTCAATTAGTGCGTCACCTGCAATGGTATTAACAGATGTATCAGTAACATATATAAAGAACTTCCCAACTTCTGTGGCTTCCATATTCATCGTTAGGGAGTTACCTTCAGCTTCAACATTTAGTTGAGAAATCATAGCTGGAGTCTTATCAAAGGTCAGAATTAGTGAGCTATCAATAGTTATATTACCTGCAGAGTCATATGCATTAATGACTATTCTTTTGTCAATACTCTCAAGTAAGCTATCATTTTCATCAACATTAGATAAGGAATAGACAAACGCATTATCAATCAAAGAAAGTGTGTCACTTATCGTGAGTGCAGAATTATTAATAAGTAAGCTATCATTGAGTGTTATCGCATTGATACGATCATTATTTTGTACGATCACTTCAATTCTTAGGCTATCGCCAGATCCGTAAAAGACATCACCATCATTGCTTATGCTCAAGTTTGGCTGGGTGTTGTCGATTACTAATGTGTCAGAGTTGATCTGAACCATCGTGTTTCCTGCTATATCACGAATACCCTGAATAGTTATGTAAAGATCTCCGTCACCACTTATGTTCTTTAATACAGCTAGTAAGTTGACACTGTCACCTTGATCTTCGAGAGACCTCTCTCCTATAAAGACCGGTGTAAAAGCCACCATGTTTGCAAATGCACTAAGAGAGCTGGCGTCAATTTGTTCATCAAAGCTAATAGAATAGGAAATTGAATCATCGTTGGTATATCGTCCAATTCCATTTTCACGATCATTAATGGTAATAGTGGCAACTGGCGGAGTATTATCAATGGTATAGCTCGAAGATGTAAATGGAGCGTCGAGCTTATTACCAGCGATATCCTGTATCAAAGTATCCACGACCAATCCTAAAAGGCCATCTCCTGATATCCCGTCAAATGAGATTTCATATTCTTTATCCGATTCTCGGCGAAGTGTGGTATCACCAGATATAGTTACCGATTGGGTGGTGTCTAAAGTGAAATTTTCTAGGCTTATTGTATTAGCATCAATATCCTCATTGAAATAGATTGTAAAAGCTACTGAATTATCGTTTGTCCCCAGTTCAATTGAACCATTTGTCGCCTGTCTAAGCACAATTGAATCTATTGTTGGAAGGTTATTGTCTAGGGTTATCACATCAGAAGTGCTTATCGCCGACAAATAGTTTTCTGCTGAGTCATAAACTAAGCTATCAATGGTAATATCAATATCACCGTTACCACTTAAACCAGCAACTACTACTGTATATGCCTGATCGGAATTCATTTCAAAGTAAGCCGTATCGTAGGTTAAACCTATAGCAGCATTTACCGTGAGGTCATCCATTGTCAAACTATCGTCAATAATATTTTCACTAAACTGCAAATCAAAATAAACGGTGTCCGCTGTTGTTGCTTGCTTTGACCCTGAACTTGGATCCCGCGCAGCTAGTGTTGAAATTTCAGGTTGTATTCTATCTACATGAAACTCTGGTAATGTGCTTACTGATATATTAGCATTTCCAACCTCATCTGTATACTCTCCTACTTCAATCGAAACGCTGATATCTCCTTCTCCAGAAATCTCTGTGATATAAAACTGGTATGTGCTATCATTAATCGGATCGCTAATGGCGTTGCTTTCCGAATCAAAGGACTCTCCTGAAGAGTTTAAGGACACCTCAATATCTGATGCAGTCAACCCTTGAATTGGTTCGCTAAATATCAATTCATAACCCACAGAATCACTATTTGTTAAACTATCAATATCTGTGAGCCGCTCTACACTGAAAATACTTGGCGCCGTGTTATCGACCAATATGCTGTCAGATATAAAATCCTGCAACATTTGATTTCCTGCTAAGTCACTGACGGCCGAGTCGATGGTAATCCAGATATTTCCATTTCCAGAAACTCCACTGAAAGAAAAGACAAACTTTGGATTTTCCGTTTTATCTAACACTAAACCTGTTACTGCGTCAGCCACATCAGCATCTGAGCTAATGGTTATATCTAAAGTATCAAAGGTTAATGTATCAACGGATTCGTTAAATGTAATGGTGAACGAAAGTTCATCCGCGTTTGTTGAGGTTACGGCGACACTCACGTTAGATGACTCACTTCCAAATACATTACTAACTTCCAATGGGCTATTGTTTAAACTAAAAACTTCACCAGCGTTGTTAATAGCTGAAGCATTGGAATTACCCGCTAGGTCAAACACCATACCAGCCCCAATACTAATGTTTACATCACCGCTCCCATCTCGAATAATCAAGGAATAGGTATATCCCAAACTGTCTCCATCATCCGTCAGCCAGTTCGATTCAATACTCTCTCCTGTACCATTACTGACAGTAATATCTGAAGCATCAAAGGTCCCATCATCTATCTTCTCCCCAAACTCAATCCTGTAACTCAGTGTATCATCACTAGTTCCAGTAAAGGAGCCACTGGTAACACTCTCGCGCTCTATTGTTACCGAACCGTTGAAAACATTGTCAATGATAAATGCATCTGAAGTAACGTCATTAGCTAATTCATTTCCAGCCAAGTCTGCTATATCAGACTGGACTCGTAGCTCTATCTGTCCGTTGTCTCCAGTAATGTTTTTCACAACTAGTATAGCACTGTCTAGACTTATCCATTCCAATGGAGACTGATCAATACTAGCCTCATCCAAATCATCTATGCTCAATGTCAAATCGTCAGTGTCTGAAAAGGTAGTTGTATCCATCTCTTCACTAAAGCTCAACGCAAAACGTACTGAATCATCATTGGTTCCGGATACACTTCCGTTTGTTGGGTCTAACAAGCTTATTGTCAGTGTTGGGATATCATTATCGATATAGAAACTATCCGATACTAACCCAGAATCTAATAAGTAATTCGAAGCAGCATCTT
>CAYMST010000121.1:0-13824 GCA_964393115.1 uncultured Roseivirgaceae bacterium
TCCCTACCCGTTAATTAGTTAAACAATGTCTGTGGCCAGTTTATCTTCGTTATGTAATCAGGTCATATAGTTTCATTGATATGAAGACTATGTCTAATTCAGCATGAGTAAAAAAAGTCAGCTCATTTTCTTCTATACCTGGTCAGTTTTGACACTATCGCTTCATGGTCAAAAATTGGAGCGAAAGAAAGTTATTTGGCCAAGAGACTCCACTATATATTTTGACTCGGTACAAGTGTACCCCTCCTCTATAAGACTTAAGCCTAACTTACCTTATCATTATGATTTGAGTAGTAATATGCTTAAGCTACGACAAGCTTATCCTGACAGCATTACTGTTTATTACATTCCCTTCTCAAGTGACTTTTCGGGGAAAACTCAAAGCCGATACCGGCAATACCTTATTAATGACTTACAATATGACAACCAAATACAAGTTGATGCCAAAAAAACTAATAAGGATAGTCAAAAACTATCCAAGTTGCTTCCCGAGCAAGAAGAACTTTACCGTACCGGAAGTATTGTAAGAGGTATTTCAGTGGGTAACACACAAAGCTTGTTTACGAATTCAAATTTAGACCTGTATGTGGAGGGTAAGTTAACCAAGAAGTTGAACATCAGTGCCTCCATCACTGACCGAAATATACCTTTTGAACCAGAAGGAAATACTCAACGTATTCAAGATTTTGACAACGTGTTGATAAGCGTTTTTAATGACCAAACCAATTTACAGGTTGGCGATGTGTTGTTGAAATCAAAACGCCATCATTATCTACGCTATAATAAACGAATCCAAGGAATTTCGGCTCAACACGATTATCAACTGGGCAACAATAACTTCACATCCACTGTCACTACTTCTCAGGCCAAAGGTCGATTCGCAAGTGCTCGCATTGCTGCAATAAATGGAGTACAAGGACCTTATAAATTAAGAGGAAATGATGGGGAGCGTTTTATTATTGTCCTTTCCAACTCCGAAGCGGTGTTTGTAGATGGTCGAAAACTAAAAAGAGGATTTAATCATGACTATATCATAGATTATAACCTAGGTGAGATTACCTTCAACACCAATATCCCTATCACTCAATTCACACGAATTCGCATAGACTTTGAGTACTTTCAAATCAATTACTCGCGTAACCTCACCACTTTTACGCAATATTTAAAAAGAAAAAAGTCTCGATATAGTTTCTCTTGGTACCAGCAAAGAGATAACGAGAATCGGCCCCTTGGATTCGATATCTCGCAACAAGACCTCACTTCTTTAATAGAAGCAGGAGATAGTGAAATACTAGCGAGCATCTCTGGTATAGATTCTTTAGGTTTTCAAGAAAATCAAATCCGATATGAACGATTTGATACGCTCTATGAAGGCCGAATATTTCAAGTATTAAGATTAAGCCAAGACCCAAATCGTGCACTTTACGTGGCCATATTTACAGAAGTAGGTATCAATAAGGGGAATTATAGAATATCTGACCTAACACTCAACGGAAAAACCTATGAATGGATTGCTCCAATAAATGGGGTACCTCAAGGAAATTTCGAACCTATTCAGGTGATTAACACTCCAAAAAAAAATGCGATGGTGGTGGGATCTGCAACGTGGATTTTAGACTCTACATCGAATGGATACAGAAGCATACAGACAGAAGTAGCAATTTCGAATTTCGATCAAAATCTCTACTCTCCACTGGACGATGGAGATAACAGCGGTTTTGCTAGTAGAATTAACTATCAACAAACCAAAAACTCATTTTATAAAAATTACAATTTGGGACTGAATGCAAATGTTGAATTCCTAAATACGGACTTCACATGGATTGAGCGATTTAGACCAGTTGAGTTTGACAGAAACTGGGGGATTAACTTACCACAAGATACAGCGAGATCAGACGATATTATCGGCACGTTAAATATTGAACTAGAGAAGAGTCCAACCGAATACATAAAATATAAGGTCAGCCGACGACGTAAAGGAGAATCCATACGAGGGACCCAGCAGACCTTTCATTTTTCAAATCCTATCGCTAAAGTACTCCACCTACAAGGCAGTAGCTTTATTGCCAATAACTCCACTATACTGAATGACTCCCGATGGACTCGATTAACCTCAGAGATCAAGTATACTCCTTTTTCGATTCAACCAGGATATCGCTTTGAAACCGATCGTAACCAAATCTTTCAACCAACCACAGACTCGGTTATAAATACGATCATGTCATTTGAACAGCACACCGCATTCTTAGAAACAAAAACTAATAAAACCACTCAACTATCAGCAAACTATTCGGTACGTAGAGATGCGATCCCGAAAAATGGAAGAATGGCAGACTCCTTGGTATCTCAAATAGCCTCAATATCCATAAATAAGGGGTTAACCCCTGAAAATGAATTCAGCCTGAATATTTCTAGACGTCGTCAATTTGATATTGACAATGAGGACAGCGCCACTTCTATTCTTCTCGCAAAGCTATATCTTGCTAAGACCTCAAAAGACCGAAAAAATAAAATTCGCTTTGACTTCAGTACATCCGAAGCAAGGGAACTTAGACGTGAGTTTGTGTTTTTTATGGTTAATACGGGACAGGGCACTCACACTTGGCGAGATGAGAATAACGATGGGGTACAAGACTTAAATGAATTTTACGAAGCCATTAATGTGGATGAGCGAAACTTCGTCAAAATATTTGTTCCTACCGATGAGTATACATCCGTATTCGAATCTCGGTATAAACTTTCCTTTCAGTACTTTCCGGAATTCTCTGGCTCAAAGCTAGCCCGGTTATTTAGAGTAGACGGTGACGCCAACATTTCCGAAAGGGTTTCAAACAGTGGGTTAAGAAAGCGGTTTTTACCTACGTTCCGCTTGGCAGACGAAAATCTCCTAGGCACCAATAAGTTCTTAAGGTCAGAAATCTATTTTAGAAAGGGGAAACGAGGTTTTAGTGGATCACTTATGATTAAAAACACCACCAGGAAGGACCTTTTAAGCGAAGGATTTGAAACAAAAACCAGTACTCTAAGAGGGTTAAATTGGCGGTGGGCAACTAAGAAAAGACTTACTTTTTTCGGTACCCTATCCAGAAGTATTAAAAGCAATGCTTCCAACGTGTTTCTTTTAAAAAACTATAGCATTAAAGAAACCATATCATCAAATACGGTTAGTTGGTTGCCAACGAATAAATCCAGAATCAACCTCTCTTATACCTCGAAAATCAAAGGTAGCGATGGTTCCGGCAGCGGATTAGCAAATCAAGTAGGTGTAGAACACCAACTGAGAGGTAAAAAGGGTTTTCAACTATCTTCTAAGTTAGATATTCTTAATATGCAGTTTAATGGAGAGCCTAACACACCTTTGGCCTATGAAATATTAGAAGCTCAACAAGAAGGCACAAACACCAAATGGTCTATTATAGCCTCTAAAAAAGTGATTAAGGGGCTTCAACTACTGCTCAAATATGACGGGCGTAAACCTGCTGGAAACGAAGCGATACACCTAGGGACGGCGCAATTGACCGCTACATTTTAACCCAAAATTGTCCTTACTTTTCGTTTGTCTTAACGGCTCTCATTAGCTTATTTGCGAAAATAAAGTTTTCTAATTCTGAAACTTTACAATCAAAAATAGTTTCACTATTACCCTCCCAAAGCTTGCGTCCTTTATACATAAACATAATATAATCACCGATCTCCATTACGGAGTTCATATCATGCGTGACTACTACGGTGGTAATGTTAAAATCTCGAGTGATCTCCTGAATCAGATTGTCAATAACAATAGATGTTTGCGGATCTAGGCCAGAGTTGGGTTCGTCACAAAATAGGTACTTCACATCATTTGCAATGGCTCGAGCAATACCTACTCTTTTTTTCATTCCTCCACTTATCTCAGAAGGCATTTTAGTATTTACATTGGCTAAACCTACCCTTTCCAAGCAGAAGTTCACGCGGTCGAGTTTTTCTTTTTTGGTCATTTTGGTTAGCACATCCAACGGAAACATAACGTTCTCCTCTACATTTTTAGAATCGAAAAGAGCCCCACCTTGAAATAGCATCCCTATTTCTCTCCTCACATCCGTGATCAAGGACTTTGACCCAGTGGTAAAGTCTCTACCATGGTATAACACATTGCCATGATCCGGTTTTGTCAAGCCAACGATGCATTTGAGTAAAACACTCTTTCCCGTACCACTCGCACCAATTATTAAATTCGTTTTACCCTGCTCAAAAACACCGTTGATGCCGAGTAAGATTTCCTTTCCTGCGTACGACTTTCGGATATCCTGAATTTCAATCATGCGATTAGTATGTCAATAACAGTTGAGCTAACAAGTAGTCC
The DNA here is from genome assembly GCA_964393115.1 of uncultured Roseivirgaceae bacterium. Lineage (GTDB taxonomy): Bacteria > Bacteroidota > Bacteroidia > Cytophagales > Cyclobacteriaceae > CAYMST01. The sequence continues at coordinate 4,343 of CAYMST010000121.1, forward strand.
GCACATAAAATAGCGATACAACTATTTGTAACGGCACCTGTTGAAGCTATTCCAACTTCCAGTGCTCCGCCCTTAGTATAAAAGCCTTTAAAGGCAGAAATGGAAACCACTAGAAAAGCAAAAGCAAAAGATTTGATTAAGGCAAATCGTACATTAGAAGGAATAAATTCAAAACGTATACCATATATGTATTCTTCACCTGTTATTACACCGGTCAGTACTCCAGTAAAGTACCCTCCCAGTATAGCCAAAAAAGCCGCTAAGATGACGAGCATCGGATACATAAAAATGCTGGCGATAATTTTAGGCAACACTAAATACGAGGTCGAGTTAATTCCCATAACCTCAAGAGCATCAATTTGTTCGCTTATCCTCATAGTACCAAGTTCACTAGCAATATTAGAACCTACCTTACCAGCGTAGATAATTGCCATAATGGTTGGAGCCATTTCTAAAATAGCCATATCCCTGACTACTAATGAAATCACATAATTCGGGATGTAAGGACTTATCAGGTTATAAGCAGTCTGAACCGTCATCACCGCCCCCATAAACGTTGACACCAGCGCAACAATAAAGATTGAATTATACCCTATCTTAATGCATTCATCAATAAAAAGCTTCCATAATGTCCTAAACGACTCCATTTCCGTGAACATCGCTCCAAGAAACATAAAATACTTTCCAAGTGCTCCCATAGGTACTACTCAAAGTTATTTCAAAAACGTACAAACATGGCTAACTCTATACCTCAATTAACTTTTATTAAAGCAAATGGGTTTAAAGAATATTTTGCTAAGATAAGATTTCTTATCACCCCAACTAATATTTTCATCAAACCAAATAAAAATCGCCCTATTCCCGTTTACTTTAAATTTACTTCTGTTTCGGACATAAAACGGTGCTTGATAACCACTATTTCGCGAAATATCAGGTATTGATATGCCATAAGAAGGTAAACAATTGGTCACCTCTTCTTACATTAGCCTTCTTGTATGGATTTATAAGATAATTGCACAGAAGAGTTGGCTTAAGCGATGCATTTCTGGATTTTATATCAGCTCTTAAACAGACTTTACATAAATTAAACGGTAGTATTACCATAAGTATTCTCATCATGAGTAATAAAGTAGCCATAGTAACTGGTGCCTCAAAAGGGATTGGCAAAGCGATAGCGGAAAAATTAGCATCACAACATATACATCTGGTCTTATCAAGTCGGAGCAAAAGCGATCTACTAGACCAAAAGCAAGGACTAGAAGAAAAATATGGTATCACCTGTAGAATTTATCCTTTCGACTTGGGACAGAAGGATCAAGTGATCCAATTTGCCAATGAAATACTTCGTGATTTTAATCAAATAGATATTTTGGTCAACAATGTTGGAGTGTTCTTACCAGGCGCTTCAACCCATGAAGAAGATGATACAATTCTGGAAGTGCAAATGAATGTAAACCTCATGAGTGGGTATTACCTTACCAAAAGGATTATTCCAGTAATGAAACAACAAAAAAGTGGTCATATTTTTAACATGTGTTCCGTAGCTAGCATACAAGCCTACCCTTCTGGTGGTTCCTATTGCATTTCTAAATTTGCTCAGTATGGAATGACCAAGGTCCTTCGTGAAGAGATGAAGCCTTTCGGTATCAAAGTATCAGCTATCTTACCCGGAGCAACATATACCTCTAGTTGGGAAGGGTCTGACCTTCCTGAAAACAGACTTATCAAACCCGAAGACGTTGCAGAATCTTTATGGTCAGCCTACGCTTTGAGTTCACGGGCTGTCGTGGAAGAAATTATTGTAAGACCGCAACTTGGAGACATCTAGTTAGATGTCTCTTTCACGTAAAACGTTCTTTTCAACGCCGTCAAATCGGCATTTGCATCGATCACCAAGTTTTCGGTATGAATAACTTTTTCTTCTCGAATAATCTCTACAATATATTCACTATCCTTTGTAATCTTAGTTTCAAAAGCTCCTTTATCATTTGATATTTCTCTAAATCGATGCTCGGATAAGTTCTTAGGCCTGAACTGAATGGAAACATCTGATATAGGCTCATTGGTTTCCTGACTCACAATTTGCCCTTCTACATCCATCTCCTCAGTTTCCCAAAAAAAGTATATATCACTATCACCATTTGACCCTAGTCTATCGGAGCAAAGAAAACCTTCCGTTTTTGTACTATTGATTTTGAAGTGCGTTTCATTATCGATGGTATTTATGGGGTACCCAAGATTTTGAGCTGGTCCCCATTCGCCAGTGTAGATATCATACTCAACTTTAAACACATCGTATCCACCTATCGAGTTATGTCCACGAGAGCTAAAATATAGGGTCTTTCCATCTGGTGCCAGATAGGGACTTTCCTCATCATGTTCCGAGTTAACAGTAGTCCCCATCGCGATTGGAATCGACCAGCTACCTGTTGTATCCTTTATAGACTCAAAAAGGTCCTTATGAACTCCCTGTCTAGTCGATACGAAAATTATCCTATCTTGATTGTCGTTGATATAAAAATGAGACTTCAGGTTAGATTTCTTCACACGACTTTTAAACTCCATCGGAGCTACCCAAGCTCCATTCTTCTTTTCGGTACAATAAAGCCCTCCTCCATTATCCGGTTTAAACAGAAAAAGTTTACTCTGCTTATCGACAATTTCAATGTTCACTTGATGACCAGTAAACGACCCAAGTGACGTGATAACCGAAGGGTCTGCCCAAGAGTATTTGCCGGTCTTATAGGTATGGTATATCAAATACTGATCTTTATCTTTCTCCGAGCGAGCATTTGAAGCATATATCAATTCATTATTATCCACATAGAATGCCGGTGTCAATTCGGATTTATCCGAGTTTATTTTTCCTTCCAATTGATGTATGCCATAGGCCTTCCTATCTGAATAAAACTGCTCCACATTTTTGCCCCAGGCAATATAATCCTCTACCTCCATGCGTAAACCTTCTGAGATATCTTTGTTTTCCTTCAAAAAACGTGTCCAAACATTGATAGCATCTTGAAAACGATAACGCTCCAAATAAATCCGTCCTAACCAATAATCATAAAACTTATATCGCTTTCGAAAGCTCTTTTCGAAAGAAACCAAATGTCCAAGTGAACGATCCCTTTGAGTACTCAGTAAGGCGCAAACCTCAGCCTTGTAGTTAGCAATCACATAAGTAGGGTCTTGCTTATAAATCTTACTATAAAGCGGCATCGCCTCCACGAATCGTTCTTGGTAAAACGCTTTTTCGGCTTTCTTGAAAATGGACTTCACATCCCCTCCCTTGGCATCTAATCGCGGAACTAATAATATAATGACAATAATTAATTGGAATGATCTCATGTGGCTACAGATTAAAACCAATATGAAAATAGAAATATCCTAATAAAGCTGCTTCTTTTTTCGACTAAGAAATATTGATCTGAGATGAGACCAAACATATGCTAAGACGAGCCTATTTGCGGTTTTACAGGATTTGAGTATTCAAATCGACTGTGGATTTTATCAGTTCACATAATCAGTGGTTTGTTACAACAATTTTGAATTTATCCAGTTAGCTTTGTGACTCCTTCAACATGAATTTTATAGTTAGCAAGGACTTATCGTACTGTCTATGAATACTTTTCCCTCTTCCGACAATTGGAAATACTGTGGTAGCCTTACCCAATATGAGCGACGACTATCTAGAGTAGTTAATATCGGTGACGTGCCTATGGGAGGTAACAACCCGATACGTGTGCAATCCATGACCACAGTGGACACTATGGACACCAAGGGTTCGGTAGATCAAGTCATTAGAATGATAAATGCTGGGTGCGAATACATAAGAATTACGGCACCAAGTATCAAGGAGGCTCAGAACCTCGAAAATATCAAAGCCGACCTTCGTGCTAAAGGCTATAACACGCCCCTTGTGGCTGATATACACTTTACTCCTAACGCGGCAGAACTAGCTGCTCGTCTAGTGGAAAAAGTTAGGATTAATCCCGGCAATTACGCGGATAAAAAGAAATTTGACATCATTGAGTATACTGAGCAGCAGTATCAACAGGAAATTGAGCGTATAAGGGAGAAATTCGTTCCCTTAATCAAGATCTGCAAAGAGTACGGTACCGCTATGAGAATCGGCACGAACCATGGTTCTCTTTCGGATAGAATTATGTCCCGTTATGGAGACACTCCTTACGGAATGGTTGAATCTGCACTTGAGTTTATCAGAATATGTGAAGATGAGGGATATCATGACATGGTTATTTCCATGAAATCCAGCAATCCTCAAGTTATGGTTCAAGCCTACAGGTTATTAGTTAATCGACTAGAACACGAAAAGCTACAACCCTATCCACTTCATCTGGGTGTTACAGAGGCAGGTGAAGGTGAAGACGGTCGAATAAAGTCGGCGGTTGGCATTGGGACGCTATTAGAAGATGGACTTGGAGACACCGTACGCGTATCACTTACTGAAGAGCCAGAACTAGAGGCACCCGTAGCACAAAAACTAATTGATCGTTATACCGGTAGAAAATCGGACAGCCATCCTTCTTCATCTCAATTGTCGCACTATAACCCCTTTCAATATGCTAAAAGGGAAAGTAGTAAAGTATTAAACATTGGCGGAGACGAAACACCTAGAGTAATTGCGGACTTTTCCTTAAAAAAGGAAATTACAGAAGCTTCGTTTTACGGTGTTGGGTATTCCTATTCTATACCGCTTGATAAATGGACGATCTCCGATCTGGCTTGTGATTACATTTTTGCAGGGGACAACTTGGTTGAATTTGCCATTCCTGGTACCGTGGGTATTATAAACAATTATTTGACTTGGAAGGAGATAAAAGATCAGAATCAGCGTTATCCTTTCCTAACGCCTTCCCAATTTATCGCTGATGATGTAGTACTACACAAAGAGTTAAACTTTGTGTATTGCCTGTTTTCAGATCTAACGGAAAAGTTTAGTCAAAAAATTAGCTCACTAAGCAACGTGGTCTTGCTCATTGACACTTATAAGCATCACGGCATGGCTGAGCAACGTCAGCTTTTTGCTTTCCTAAAACATAAAGGGTTAAATACCCCGGTCATCATAGGTAGGGCCTACAAAGATGAAGAGGTAGAATCGCTTCAGTTAAAGGCTTCTACAGACTTAGGAGCACTGTTGATAGACGGTATGGGGGACGGAATCTTTATAGCCGCTGAAAACTGTGGTGGTGATAAATCGGTGAATGACACCGCTTTTGGGATTTTGCAGGCTTCGCGTCTCAGAATGACCAAAACGGAATATATTTCGTGTCCTTCCTGTGGACGAACACTTTTTGATTTACAAGAAACGACTGCGATGATCAGAAAAAGAACTGATCATCTCAAAGGTGTTAAAATCGGTATTATGGGGTGTATTGTGAATGGCCCAGGAGAAATGGCGGACGCTGACTATGGCTACGTAGGGTCAGGAAAGGGGAAAATCACACTCTACAGAGGACAAAATGTGGTGAAGCGCGCAGTTCCTTCTCAAAATGCCGTAGATGAATTGATCGGTATAATCAGGGAAGACGGTATGTGGACCGAGCCAAAACTAGTAACAACAGAGGTATGACAGAAAAAACTGAAAAGCCCAATTACTTCGATTTCAGTGAGCTAACCGGATATTTCTTTCGGAAGAAAGACCCAAATAGGAAATCGAATTTTAGCCTGAAGATGATGCATGGGGTTAACAAACTATCCATCATCATGTTTCTCATAGCTGTTATCGTGATTATCTCCCGAAGGTTATTTTAGTCCGTCATGGATATTGAGTTATTTAGGGACTATTGTCTTGCCAAACCGGGCACTACTGAGGAGTTCCCTTTTGATGAAAAAACACTAGTATTTAAAGTAGTAGGAAAAATGTATGCGCTGACGAGCATCGAAAACTTCGTGAGTGTAAATCTTAAGTGTGACCCAGAATTGGCGCTGACGCTCAGAGAACAATTTAGTGCGGTAAGGCCTGGCTATCATATGAATAAGAAACACTGGAATACAATTGATGTATTCAACGGAGTTTCCGACAATCAGGTGTTTGAATGGGTAGATCATAGCTACGACTTAGTAGTCGCAAAGCTTCCCAAAAAGGATAAAGCGTTTTTGAAAAATCTTTGATTATGACATAAAAAGGCGAATAGATTTTATCCATTCGCCTTTTTATCTTCCCACAAGGTACGAAATAAATCAGTAGGCCTAGTTTGACTTCATTGTCGCCAATTCTTTTTTAACCTCCTTCAATTCTTCACCTTGCGCCTTTATAGTTTTATTTTGCTCGATTAGATGTAGTGTTAACTCCTCTATTTTTTCGAGTAGTTTAATATTCATTGCGCCAAGTTCAACCCCATCATTTTCAACTACTTCTTTGGCGGAAGGAATGCCTGGCAGGTGTTTATTAGATTTTATAAATGACTCCGTTTCTTCCAGTGATTTCAAGTCATAATTATCTTCGAAAACATAGTCAGCCCATTTATCACGAAGTTTACACTTAACTCCTTCCACTAGTATTTTACCTTTGACAGCTAACTTGTACTCATCAATTGGATAACTCGCTTCATTGTCATCTTTATCAATACCTATCCAAACATTACCATTCTTTTTCACTCTCATATTCTCCTTCATGTTCGTTCGGAAAATAATGTCACTGGTTTGAGCAGAGATATAGAAGTTATTTCCAGTTTGCGTAATTTCATTATTATCAATACCAATACCAGAATTCGTTCTTCCAATCAGTGCCCATGCGTTCTCCATATTACCACCATTACCTATAGAATGAGAAGTTGATGTGGCCACAACATTTAATCTTTGACCTTTTGGACTTGAAGTACCAATACCTAAAACCCCGTTACCATTCAATGCCATCCTCGTTTCGGTACCTGTTCTAAACATCATTTTCCCAGTATGTGCGGATAAAAAGAAATCTCCTCCCTTTCTCGTAATTTCGTTGCTATCGAAACCAATACCACTTGTTTGTGTTCCAACAAGTAGCCACGCTTTATCAAGTTTAGCATCATCTGTTATCGAACCAGTTCCAATGACGTTAAGTCCAGTTCCTTGAGGGGTGTTAGTTCCAATCCCCACTTTACCATAATTTATACCAGCTTCTCTCTGAACTGTTAATACGTCAACAAATGATTGTGAGCCTAAAACTGCTTTATTAGACATTTGAATTGAAAACTTATCCACAGTTCTGTAGAATTTTGTACTTACATAATGATCACTAATGCCTGACCATCTATCAAATGATTGAATGATATCTGAGTCTTCTCCTTGATTTTCCAATTTAATTCTTGAATCATAATTGTGACGTGTATCAAACTCAACCTCCAAGTTACCATCACTTACATGAAGTTTAGACGATGGCTCATATGTTCCGATACCAATATTATTACTCTCGTCGTCAATAGTAAGTAATTTTTCTGAGGCACCACGTTTTTCATAAGCGAGCTTAGAGTGTTCATTTCTGTAAATCATTCGTGTTCTCCAATTTTTACTGACGACGTCCCCATCATCGTTCAAGGTTGATTGGGCAAAAACGATACCTGAACTTTTATCAGGTGCAGCGTTCAATAAGATTCCACTATTATCATCTCCTTTACCTATCAATAATGTATTCAATCCGTTACCGTTGAAGTCAAAGTGTTTTGCTCCTCCTATTCCAATTTTTCCATCACCCCGAAGATATAACAAATTATCACTCCATTTAGATGTAAACTTCAAGGCATTTCCTGTTTCACCGGTTCCTTTGAACATTCCTTTCAGTCCAAATTCTTTAACATCTGTCGATTCACCAATACTGATAACATCTACGTTATCTTCAGCTCCATCATCACCATCTATATGATTCAAATTACTTAATATTAACCCTCCTTTATTTACATGCAATTTCGCATTCGGATTGCTTGTACCAATACCAACGTTACCTGTATTATAATGAATATCTCCTTGATTATCTTGCCAAGATCCTAAAGTAGCACCATTAACGACCAATCCATTTGGATCTGTTAATATTATTTTGTCCGCTTTAATGTTTCCAGCAACTTCAAGTTTTTCCGTAAGATCATAAGTACTTGCCGTTCCGATCCCAACTTTTCCGTTTTCGTCAATGACCATTCTTTGTGAGGGACTTGTACCTGTTCTAAACTTTACTTGTCCGTCATAAGCAGACAGTCTTAAATGCTCTCCTTTTTGCGTGATTTCGTTTCTGTCCAACCCAATTCCGCTTTCGGCATCACCAATTAACAGATGAGCTTTTGTTAAATTACCCGCTGCTGAAATTGAAGAGCTTTTTAAGATAGTTAATCCAGCTCCCTGTGGATCGTTTGTACCAATACCCACTTTTCCATCAGCTCTAAATGTAGCGACCAATCGATCGTAAGGCACCTGCTTGCTATTGTCATATTTCGTTGCTGTGTATGTATTGCCTTCTAAAGAGACAATATGAAACCCGTCATCCCCTCCGTTATTACGGATGCCAACGACCATATTACCATTACCATTAGTCTCAAGTAATCCTCCAGAACCTGAATATACATTTAACAACTCTACTAAAGCAGGATTTGAATTATTGTTGTATCCCGTTAGTCTTGGTGCTTGATTTTCTGCAAAACTTCTGGTGTCAAAAGAAATAGACCGATTTACTTCTACTCTTCCACTATCAGTAATGGTGAAAAGCTTATCAGCGATTCCTCTTTTCTCATAATGTAAGCTCCCGGTACTGTTACGGTGTATAAACCGGTGATTCCAAAAGTTCTCATACTCTCCTCCTGCCGCTTGTTCTCTTTTGGAGAACGCAATAGCCGCATCCCGATCCTTCCTGGCGTGTACTATTATTCCCGAGCCATTTTCACCATCTCCCACGATAAGGTTACCCAATGAAGTAGCATATGGTCTTTTGCCATCTTTGTCTAAGTTATTACTCCTTGAAGTACCTATTCCTACTGTTCTATCATTCCAAATCATCAACCCTGGTTGATTCCAAGAAACAACTTGATCCGCTTGCTGACCTCCTCCAGCCTTTTTACCCACAAGGAACTGAAAAGTTCCGTCATGCATTTTGAGATTAGTAGCTCCTCTGTCCCCCGTATATTTGCTGACTCTAACTCCGTTGCTTAACGTGCCTCCGTACTTAGCCCCGGTAAGTAATTCTACTTGACCAGTGCCAGCGGCCACGTTAACTATAAAATCATTACCATCGTTTCTACCCAACCAAAGTAAATTACCTCCAATTTTGTTTATGTGGAGACTACCCTTAGGGTCATCGGTTAGAATCCCTACTCTTCCTGCCTTGGTTAATGTAAATCGATCTTCTTGATACGAAAACCGAAAATTATCATCGCTTGATGGGCCAGCAAACCAATTATACTGGGAGTCGTTATTTCTTGTTTGATACCACAGCCCTGAGGTGCTTTCAGAACTTTTTCTGCCCAAAAAACCTCTACCAATTAGACGTAATTGATGAGTGG
>CAYMST010000122.1:0-13823 GCA_964393115.1 uncultured Roseivirgaceae bacterium
ATAAATATCATTTATTAAAACTCAAATATGATCATCTGGCCGATTGCCGACATAAGTGTTAGTCAATGGCCCTTATTTTTGATGAGTAATTAAGAACCTAAGAAATGCCGCGAGATACATGCTATATACCGCTTATAATAATGGCCTTTTGGGTGAGCAGTCTAGCTGCATTTGGCCAAGGGCAAGCTAGGAAATACAGCAACGAGTTCATGTTTTTAGGAGTCGGCGCTCGAGGTATTGGGATGGGCCAGACGCAGGTGGCGATCGCCAGTGATGCGACATCGGGCTACTGGAATCCAGCCAACTTGATGGATGCTAAACGAGATCACGAGTTTGGGCTAATGCATACTGAGTATTTTTCCGGCATTGGTAAATATGATTTCGTTGGGTTTTCTACTAAGCTAGACTCGTTATCGAGGGTTGGTGTTACCGTCATCCGCTTTGGTGTGGACGATATTCCAGACACCAGATTTCTGTACGATGCTAATGGAGCACTCAATTATGACAATGTCCGATTCTTTTCGGCATCGGACTATGGCATTCTTTTTTCTTACGCACATCAACCGCGAAAAATCAAGCATTTGACTTGGGGAGGAAATATCAAGATTATTCATCGGTCAGTGGGGAAATTTGCCAATGCCTGGGGTTTTGGTCTTGACTTTGCCATGAGGTATCGTAAAAAAGGGACTTCTATAGGATTGGTTGCCAAGGATTTTACAGGTACCTTCAATGCTTGGACACACAACTCTGAATTATTACATGATGCCTTTGCCGTTACGGGTAATGAAATTCCAGAAAGTTCCACAGAAGTAACGCTACCCCGGCTGATGATAGGAGTGGCGCAAAAAGTGAATATCGGGCAGTCTATGTATATTTTGGCTTCTGCAGATTTGGAAGCTACATTTGACGGGCAACGGAATACACTTCTGGCCTCAGATTTAATCTCTTTTGACCCAAGATTTGGCTTGGAGGTTATGGTTAAAAATGTGGTGTTCATTAGGTTTGGAGCTAATCAGTTTCAAGAACTGACTACGTTGGACGGAGGTACAACACAGTCTAACCGCTTGAGCACAGGGATTGGGGTTAAACTGAAAAATATAGACCTCGATTATGCTTTGGCGGACTTTGGTAACCAATCGTTGGGCTTAAAATCGCATGTTATCTCCATTAGTTTTGGCTTAGATCAGAAGTGATATGAATAGAAAGGTATTTACTCAAGTTCTGATACTTTTTCTGCTTGTCAATCATCTGGCAGCACAGTCTTATGTTGATTGGATCAATCCAAACCAAAAGTATTTTAGGTTTAAGGTAGTAGAGGAAGGTATTTATCGGATTAGCTTCAACGAATTGGTTTCTTCTGGGTTTCTGGCCGCTCATCCGGGATTAGACCCCACTAAGATTCAACTATTTAGAAAAGGTGTTGAGCAGGCTATTTTCATCAATGGAGAGGCGGATAGAACTTTCAATTCAGAGGATTATATAGAGTTTTATGGACTGCCAAATGACGGCGCTGAAGACGCTGAGCTTTACCTAACCGCTTCGAATCAAATAAACCAAAAGGTTAGCTTATTCACGGATAGCGCGGCTTATTTCCTTACCGTTATTTCTGGAGCGGGGACAGGGACAAGAATGGAAGAGGTACTTCCAGGGAGTTCTATTGGCCTGTCTCCAGAGACCGAGTGCAGCGTGACCACCACACAGCTTTATTATTCGCAATACTCACAAGGTCGTGAGCGGGGTAGTCAGATCAGGACAACCCAATATGATGAAGGAGAAGGATGGGTTGGTCCGCAGATTAGTGGAGCTGGAAGTACAATTGTATTGGATGGTTTAGAAGGCTTAGTGAATTCCTCTTCTCTGAGGTCCAGCCTTTTTGTACGATTAGTTGGCGGTAGAGACGTAGGACAAGAAGTTAGCGTACAGGTTGGTGCCTCTGAAAGCAATCTACGGATAGCAGCTACCATGAACGGAACTAGGCGTTTGCCCTATGAGCGCGAGACTACGCTGTCGAGTATAGACTTTGGTCTCAACGAAGATATTACCGTAAAGCTATTCAACATATCTGGGTTATCGTATTTGTCGGAGTTGACGCTAACCTACCCTCGAAACCTTGATTTCTCGTCCAACGCAGATCATAAGTTTACGTTGAAAGCTAATACTAGTGACCGTTCACTACTAAGGTTGACTAATCAAAGTAGTTCTGATTTTCTGGTTGATGTCACGGATCCCGTTAACCCACGAAGGATAAATTTATTTACTCCAACGCAGGGGTTGAGCGCTATTGTATCAAATACTTCCACTTCTAGAACGATGTATTTGGCCGGTACTCGGAAGTCGGTGAACAGCATCATCGAGTTTGATCTGTCTGTGCCCGTAGCTTCTACATCCGATTACCTAATTATCACGCATCCGCAACTCAGCGACGATGATTTCCCCGGAGGAAACCCAGTTACCTCGTACGCCGACTATCGGGAGAGTATGGATGGAGGAAACTATAACAGTCTCGTGTTACTAGCACAGGATGTTTATAACATCTTTAACTATGGTGACCCGACTCCAGTGGCAATTCGACGCTTTGCGCGTCATATGTATGAAGACAATGTCACAAAGTACATCTTCATTATTGGTATCGGGGCAACCACTCGACACTTAAAATTATCAGGTCAACCTAGAGATATTTCCACAAGCATCCGCTCTTTTCACCCTAACCTTATACCAACATGGGGAGACCCGGGTTCTGATGTGCCCTTTACAGTTGGTCTTGATCCAGATGAAAACCCACTTTCGGAGTCTATTCCGGTGGGGCGCATCAATGCAAAATCGCCTGAAGATGTGAAACGATATTTAAGTAAAGTACAACAAATGGAAAGCCTTCCATTTGATGACTTGTGGCGGAAGAACTTAGTCCACTTAAGCGGGGGTAAGGATAATCGGGAGCAAGATCGTTTTCGCAGTTACATTAACCAGATGGAGGTAGTGGCCGAAACTGGGCTGCTAGGAGGAGAGGTATCTTCTATTTCGAAGACCAATTTTGATGCCGTACAGCTGCTCAATATAGCAGACGAGGTGAATAGCGGTCTCTCATTGATTACCTTTTTTGGACATTCTACTGCTGCCACCTCAGATATTGCCATTGGGAAGGTATCACGCGTAGAGCTTGGGTATAATAATCCAGGTAGGTATCCTACATTTTTGGTTAGCGGGTGCAATGCCGGGAACTTCTATGAGCCGGCAGATCAGGAGATTTTGACGACATTTGGGGAGGATTGGATTTTAGCACCTGACCTCGGAGCTATAGGTTTCATGGCACATAGTTATTTCGGTAAGGAAATAGCCCTCAGGGATTACGCATTCACCTTTTATGATGTTGCATTTGGTTCGGAGTCTTTCTTCGGAAGAACGCTGGGACAGATTCGCCAGGAAACGCAGCGGCGGTTCCTCGGAACCCAAACTACGATAGAGGCAAATTCAGTTCAGGCCACACAAGCACAACAAATGATTCTTCAGGGGGACCCTGCGGTGAGGTTATTTGGTACTGAAAGACCTGAATTTGAAGCAAAAACAGAAGAGATACAACTCAGTGGAGCTGGAAGTTTTGAGCTGGATGCCAATCTTGATTCTATTAATATCTCTTTTACGATCAGAAATTATGGTAGAGTAAATACAAAACCTGTTAGCCTTACAGTAACGAGAGGATTTGCCGATGGAAGTGAAATTCTCTACGGACCATTCGAAGTAGGCACTGTTGTTCGTCAACGTGAAGTGAGTTTTAACCTTGCTAATCCATCGGACAGGTCGAGTGCAGGGTTAAACACATTTGCCGTAGAGCTTGATCCCGGGGATAGTATTCCGGAAGCCGATGACTTCAATAACATTGTTCAGGTGGAGGTTGATATTCCGTCTGGTTCAGTGATCAATCTATTGCCTGAGAATCAGGCAATCGTTAATGATAAGACAGTTGGGCTTGTTGTTCAGGCCTCGAACCTTTTGACAAAGAATAGAATAGCGATTGTTGAGGTGTCTAGAAGTGAAAATTTCCTGAATCCTGCTCGGTTTGAAGTGTCACTTGATCCTTTTGGAATTGTATCGATTGATCTGGAAGACCTACAAGCTGATGTAGAGGGAGGAACAGTGTACTGGCGGTCAAGATTTGAAACACCACTGGCCAATGAAAATAATGAATGGCAAGTATCGAGCTTTTCTTTTTCGCAAAACCTGGGACTCGGATGGGGACAACTTGTCAAAAGTGAGATGCGTGATAACGAGCTGGTAGGTGTCTCTTTAAGCAATGATGTTTGGGAATTTGAACCCAATACATTGAACGTACATGTGAAAACACAAGGAGCGGGATTGTCTCCCGAACTTTCTGATAATATTTTGACGATTAACTCTGTCAATTATTTGATTGGCGATTTCGAAAATTGCGTACTCAATACGCTGAATATTATTGAATTTGAACGTAGTTCGCTGCAACCTATAGCTCCTGATTATCGGGCATTATTTGGTTCCCCATTTGATATTTTGATTGATCAGGTATGTGGTCCAAGAGCTCAAGTTGTCTTTAATTTGAGGCGGGCTGATTTAGTAGAAGGAAACCAACTACTGAATAATATTTACAACGCTTCTGACAGTGCCAATATCTTCGTTGTTTTCAGTTTGGGCAATTTTGACTTTGATAATGTGAGTAGTCAGAATTTAGATATTTTAACTCAGATGGGTATTAGCCGTACCACACTTAGTGAACATGAAGCGGGTGAGCCTTTTATTTTTGTTGGTCGTCATCAAGCAGCTCCAGGTTCAGCGATAGAGATCATAGGGATTGATAATAATTCAGAAGTAGAGTTTAATCAAGCACTGGAAGGTCTTCTCAATGCCGCCTCTATGGAGACTGATCTCATAGGCCCTGCTAGGGAATGGACTTCCCTAAATATTGATCTCACAAGCGGGATAGGAGATGTCTCAAACTTTACGGTGACTGGATTGACGGCTGAGCGTCAAGATACTGTTTTGTTTGAGAGCTACAATATAGCTGTTGATAATTTGGCAACAATTGATGCTAGCCGTGTTCCATTTTTGAAGCTAGGATATTCGTTTAGTGACCGCACGAATGGTTCTGCTCCACAACTAAACGCTTGGAATATTGAATATGAGCCTTTGCCTGAAGGGGTATTGTACCCAGCAGACACCAACATCTCAGAACTATCCTTAGTCGAAGGACAGTCGAGGGTCCAACGCTTGATTTTTAGAAATGTCTCTGGAAGTGACTTTCGCGACTCGGTGGAGATTGAATCCAATATTTTTAATAAGACGAGCTTTAGCTCGGAAGTAAATCGTTTCAAAATTGCCCCGCCTGCTGCTAACGATTCCTCATCTTTTGAAGTGGCGATTAACTCTCGTGGTAAAGTAGGACAAAATGATCTTACCGTATCGGCAGAGGCAGAGATTGAATTGACGCAAACGAACAACTCGTTAAGACTTGCTAACTTTCTCAATGTGCAGGGTGACGTTACAAACCCCGTTTTGGATGTCACTTTTGATGGAGCTTATATTTTGGATAATGACATTGTATCCCCAGATCCAAATATATTGATTACTCTCGACGACGAAAATGAGTTTTTGCCTAAGAATGATACTATCGGTGTAAACATATTCTTTAAAAATAATGATGACTCGCTGGACTTTCAACGTGTTAGCTTATCAGACCCAAGTATTATTTGGACTCCAGCAACTGAAGAAAGCAATTTTGAGGTAAACTACACTCCTGGTAAGCTAGAAGATGGTTCCTATGCGCTTAGGGTTACGGCTACGGACCAGTCAGGAAATGCAGCGGGTTCCGAACCCTATGAGATTAATTTTAATGTGATCAATGAATCATCTATTTCCAATTTTCTTCCCTATCCAAATCCGTTTTCGACCTCTACTCAGTTTGTATTTACGTTGACCGGTGAAGTGGTGCCGGAGCGCATTATGATTCAGATCTTCACGATTCGGGGGACGCTTGTCAAGACGATTCGAGAAACTGAACTAGGTTCCATTAGAGTTGGACATAATATTACAGACTATCGCTGGGATGGACGGGATGAATATGGAGACCTGCTGGCAAATGGTGTTTATCTATATAAGGTATCCTATTCACAGGATTCAGATGGTCAGTTTTCTCAGTTTGAGACAGCGGCAGATAAGGCCTTTACGAAAGGGTTTGGGAAGTTATATATCTTGAGATAATCATTTTCTTACTTAGCATAAATCGCTTTAGGATAATTTGAAATCCTCACTTTATCACTTTGTAACTCGCGTAAGGTATCACTGGCAATCCATTGTGCACTTTTTGTGACATGGTTACTCATCTCTTTGGCACAATTAATAGCGATTAATTTAAGATCCTGATTCCGTTTACCGATACTTCTGAGCGCCCAACTCACTGCTTTTTTAACAAAATTACGGTCATCATTTGCGCATGATACGATAGGTTGAAGGAACTGCTCGAATACTTGGTTTTCAGATTTCTTATCTGCGTTGCAAAGGGCGGCGATAATGGCAAAAGCTGAGCGTCTTTGGAATTCTGCTTCTCGCGAATACCAGAGCATGGCTTTTTCAACTGCATAGTTGCTTCTTGCGAATAGTGTCATCGAAAAGGAATCGCATATTTCCCAGTTGTTAAATTCAGTTACCCATTTTTCCATGAGGTCACTTGTAAGCTCTTTTGGGCTAAAGATTTTACTACAGAGCAGTTTGCCTTCGTAAATATTGGAGTCATACAATTCTATCGCCAATTGATTGTTTCGTTTATTTTGCCGCGCGATTTCATTAAGGTCTTTCAGGTAAACGCCAAGAGCCGTTTGGTCATAGTCTACACCGAATTTCTTTTTCTTGTCGGAGACGATTTCTGGATTGGCTAGTTGATGAAGTAACGTAATAACTTCTTTCGTTTTTGTGATCATAGTTCTTTTTTCAGTTATTATTTTCAGTTTTGCAGCCGATTAGAAACATCAGTTTAGCTAAAGTTATACCATTTGTAATTTATAAAGGTGTATTAGTTTATGTTAGTCCTATTTTCTTCTTCCGGACCAAAAATACAGGCCTAGTAGCACTATGGAGAAGGTTTTTATCGAAGAAGAAGGAAAACAGTGGCAAATACACGTCGTTGCAGAGCGAATGGTATTATTGGACGATTAAGAAAATTGTCATATCCCTGCTCAACTGCGCACAAGGTCAAATCGTGATAAGCAATGAATAGAACACTGTCGATATTTCTAAAGGTCTATGCCACTGTTTTTGCTATTAGCTGGATAGCCTTATTTTCTGTTGAAAAGGGAGAACTTGTGTTAAGCATCAACAGGTCCAGGACGCCCTTTTTTGATACTTTTTTTACCTACTGGACTTACTTTGGTGACGGCTGGTTGTTATTGCCTGTTTTCATGGTCTCACTTTTATGGAGTTATAGGTTAGCATTTCAATGCCTGATTATCGCAGTTATGCAGTCCATCACATCGTATACACTCAAGCATCTTATATTCAAAGGATATCCCCGACCAAAAATTTATTTTGCGGATAAGGTGGATTTAGACTTTATCGAAGGTGTACGGGTTAACTCTTATCACTCCTTTCCGTCGGGGCATACGATGACCGCGTTCTCTATTGCTGCCTTTTGTTGTTTGTTCTTTTCGAGTAGGCAATGGGTAGCCTTTCCACTGCTAATTATTGCCATACTAGCAGGTCTATCCAGAATATACTTACTCCAACATTTCTACGTAGATGTTGTTTATGGATCACTTAGTGGAGTTCTGGTCACTACCATAGTTCTTCTTGCCACTCGAAAGCTTTTTGCTTTAGAAAAGTGGAATAAAGGCCTGTTGTAACCCTCTGCGCTCAAGGATAAACGCCTATTTCGAAATCTATCCAATTTTTCGAAGTGACGGATTTGTGTATTATTCGGGTTAATAGAACCTTGATAGCACTGTATTTCGACTAAATCATTACGTAAAAACGACAGGGTCTTCTTTTATTTAGTTAAAATCACGTAATTTTGTTACGTAATTTTACTTAACTATCATGATCCCAAGTAGCGTTAAGGAATATAAGACCACGTGTTCTTACTGTGGAGTAGGATGCGGTATTATTGTCAAAAAAGATAAAAAAGGAGCCATATCGGTGGAAGGAGATAAAGATCACCCGGTAAATATGGGTATGCTTTGCTCCAAAGGTAAGAACCTCAACTATGTGGTAGAAGACAAAACCGACAGGATTTTATATCCTGAGATGCGATGGAGTAGAAATCACCCTATGCAAAGAGTGTCTTGGGATCAGGCGCTAGACAGGGCTGCTGCCGTATTCAAATCGGTAATTAAGCAATATGGATCAGATTCAGTTGGGTTTTATATCTCAGGCCAGTGTACGACTGAGGAATATTACTTGATTAATAAAATCACAAAGGGTTTCTTTAGAACTAATAATATTGATACCAATTCACGACTATGCATGAGCTCGGCTGTGGTTGGCTATATCAAGCAGCTAGGAGAGGATGCCGTACCTATTTCCTACGAAGACATTGAGTTGGCTGATTGCTTTTTGATTACTGGGGCCAACCCAGCTTGGTGTCACCCTATTTTGTTTAGAAGATTAGAAAAGCACAAAGAGGAGAACCCAAATGTTAAGATCATAACAGTTGACCCAAGAAGGACGCAGACCGCTGATCAGTCTGACTTGCATTTACAGATTAAGCCAGGTACAGATACGGTTTTGTATCATGCTATAGCACGAATTCTTATAGAAAACGGAGATATAGACCTTAACTTCATTAAAAATCATACGGATGGCTTTGACGGCTTACGAGAAAAAGTTTTTGAGACCAGCCTTGAGAAAGCATCGTCAATATGTGGTGTTTCGGTAGAGAAAATTGCTGAAGCTGCTAAGTATATTGGCGATGCAAAAGGATTCATCACTATGTGGGCCATGGGGCTTAACCAGGCGACAAATGGTGTGGATCGTAATTTCGCCTTAATAAACTTAAACTTGATTACTGGTCATATTGGTAAGCCAGGGTCGGGACCATTTTCACTCACTGGACAACCGAACGCAATGGGAGGTCGTGAAGTGGGAGGAATGGCATCACTGCTTGCTGCTCACAGAGATCAAAAAAACCCTAAGCACCGTCAAGAAGTAGCAAAATTTTGGGGTGTAAATTCCTTATCTGATAGGCCAGGACTCACAGCCACGCAGATGTTCGAGGCATTGAAGAGTGGTGAGATGAAAGCAGTATGGATTGTCTGTACAAACCCATCTGTTAGTATGCCAGATGCCAGGCTCGTAGATGAAGCTCTAAAAAGTGCGCACTTTGTGGTAGTCTCAGACATCTCACATAAGTCAGATACCACGAAATATGCAGACTTAGTCTTACCGTCAGCTGGATGGTTGGAAAAAGAAGGGACTATGACCAATTCAGAGCGTCGTATCTCCTATCTTCCACGTGTGGTGGAAGCACCAGGAGAAGCGAGACCTGATGGTGATGTCATCATAGACTTTGCACGAAGAATGGGGTTCCCAGGATTCGAGTTTGAGAACATGGCGGAGGTATATCGAGAGCACGCATTATTGACCAAAGGTACCAATATCGATATCACGGGGTTAAGTCATGCTAGGCTTGCCAAAGAAGGTACGATGCAATGGCCAGTGCCTGATGAATTAAGCAAAGGAACACCGCGATTATTTACGAATAATCGTTTTTATACACCAAATGAAAAAGCGCAAATATTTGCTCAAGCAGCTACTGAGGAAACAGAAAGTACCACTCCTGACTATCCGTTGGTACTTACGACGGGGAGAATAAGAGATCAGTGGCACACCATGACCCGAACAGGTAAGGTGCAGAAGCTCAACAAGCATATAGGCAAACCATATCTGGAAATTCATCCGGATGATGCAAAAGAGCGTGGTATCTTGGAAGGAACGCCTGTCATCGTCGAAAACGAAAGAGGTTCCGTACGTGTACCTGCAAAGATTACTGATTCAGTATTACCCGGAGTAGTATTTCTACCGATGCATTGGGGTAAGACGCTTCAGTCTGACTTTAGCAGAGCGAACAATCTAACACTAAGCAAAGTGGACCCGAACTCGAAACAGCCAGGGTTTAAGTTTTCTGCCGTAGAAGTTCGGAAGTTTGTGAAGCCGCCACAAAAAATAGTGGTTGTGGGAGCAGGAGCAGCGGCTTTCCGCTTTATCAATACTTATCGCGAGCTGAATCAAGATGATGAGATACATGTGTTCTCAAAGGAGAAGCATCCTTTCTACAATCGAGTGTTGCTACCCGAATACATCAACGAAAATTTGGAATGGGAGAAACTGCTCAAATTTAAATACGGTGAATTTGAGAAGCTAAACGTAATCCTACATCCTGAGAACTCAATCGAGGAATTAGATAACAAGGCTAAGAAGGTCGTTGACCAAAATGGCAAGGAACATTCATATGATCTACTTATCATGGGGACAGGTAGCCGAGCGTTTGTACCGCGTGGCGTGCCTATTGAGATGGAAGGTATCTTTACCATGCGAGATCGTGGAAATGCCGACCTGTTGAAAAAACGTTTGAAACCAAATGCCCATGTTCTTATTGTTGGAGGTGGACTACTAGGATTGGAACTTGCCGCTTCTCTTCGTGAAATCGGGATCAATATTAGTATTGTACAGTTGTCATCACGACTGATGGAGCGTCAGTTGGATCCGTTGTCGAGTAACTTACTTCGTCAAAAGATGGAGGAGTTTGATGTAAGCGTTTACATCAACGATGAAGTACAGAATATTAGTCAGCAAGAGGATAAAACTCTCGTGGCTAATATGAAATCTGGTAAGGAGCTTACTTGTGACGCTATCGTTTATGCGGTGGGCACACGACCAAATATTGAACTGGCGAAGCAGGCAGACCTAGAAACTGGACGTGGTGTTGTAGTCAATGAGTATCTGCAAACCAGTGACCCAGACATATTCGCCATGGGTGAGATAGCGGAGTTTGAGCAAAAGCTTAATGGTATTACTTCAGCGGCGGAGCAACAAGCGGATGTCGTTGCCCGATATCTAGCTGGTGATCTGACGAGCACTTATCATGGATCTACCCCAATGAATATTCTTAAAATCGCTGGCTTTGATCTATGTTCTATTGGGACTCCACAGGTTCCGGTAAACGGTAAAGGGTACGAGGAGATCTTATTTATCGATACTTCGAAGCACTTCTATAAGAAGTGTATAGTTTATGAAGACAAGTTAGTTGGTGCGATACTCATGGGTGATAAGAGTGAGTTCGCAGAGTTTAAGGAGCTTATTGATAGCAAAACGGAGCTATCCGAGAAGCGACTGCAGCTCTTAAGGTCTGGTGAGCCGTCAGAACCAGTTCTGGGTAAATTGGTCTGTTCGTGTAATAATGTCGGTGAAGGAAATATTCAGAATGCGATAAACGGAGGGTGCCATACGCTGGCAGATGCTTGTCAAAGCACTGGTGCTGGATTGGGCTGTGGCAGTTGTAAACCAGAAGTGCAAGCTATTATTAACCGTACATTAACCCCAGCGGACGTATAATTATTTCCGGATCGTTGGTTTCCTCTGTTTGCTCTAGTCGACGAATAGAGTTTTAAAAATCGTATTATATTGCCGCATGACTAACGGCTATCACAATATTGAAAAAATGAAGCATCAGTTTGATAATATAGTCCGGGTCTTCGTAAAAGGTGGTATTATTTCCCCAGGGGACTTCCTTAAAATTATCAAAACCGCTAACCAACTGGGCACAGATTACATCCATTTTGGTTCGCGACAAGACATGCTTTTTCCGGTTAAAAACCCAGATAAGCAATACTTAGACGATACCTTTAAATCTATCAATACGGACTATGAGCTTGGGTTCATGGGATATCAAAACGTGGCTAGTTCGTATGTGGCACTGGATGTTATGCCTACCAAAAAGTGGCTAACACCAGATGTCTATCACTATATATTAGATTCTATTGATTTTCTGCCCACGCTAAGAATCAATATCGTTGATCCGAGTCAAAGTCTGGTCCCATTGTTCACGGGCCATTTGAATTTTATCGCCTCAACCCTAGAAAACTATTGGTATATCTACCTGCGATTTCCTGAAATCTCAGAGGTTCCTTTTCAGGTACCTATGTTGATATATGAGCAAGATATTGCTAAGGTTTGTAAGTATTTTGAAGAAATAAATATTGCAGATCTCAATTTTGCGACTATTGACCAGATTTTGGTAGATCATATTAAAGTCACCAAGCAACCGATTAAAGAGAACCTAGTCTATCCTGATGGTTATTTTCCATACTATGAGGGACTCAATCGTCTGCCTGATGGAAAATATTGGCTTGGATTATATTGGAGAAACAACAAGTTCGATATTCCGTTTCTAAAAGCTTTATGTGATAAGTGCCTGGAAACCAATGTGGGAAAGATAAGTCTTACTCCGTGGAAATCGTTTATCGTGAAGGGTATTTTAGATAAAGATAAGGTGGGCTGGGAAAAACTTCTTGGCAAGTGGGGTATCAATATGAGACACTCAGCTTTGGAGCTTAACTGGCATCTCCCAGCGTTGGATGAGAAAGCACTAGAGACCAAAAACGCACTCGTAAGAGAATTAGACCAACAAGATATAAGCACATATGGTCTTACCTTTTCTGTAAAGCCGAATGATGATATCACTTTGTTCTCCTCGGTGGTGGTAGAGTTGAATACCGATAATGATAAAGAAACGTTTAACGTACTCTACTCCAAAGATTTTAACCCTAATAGTACAGAGTATTATTACTATGCTAAGGACTTGCCCAAAGAAGTCATCCCTTCTCTGCTGATAGAGCTTAGTAAATTGTATTATGAGCAATTAGAAGAAACTAATCAAACAAAAATTGATACTAAGGAATCTTCCAAAGTCCTTGAGTCACATTTGTACCAGTGTGATAATTGTATGACAGTTTATGACCCTGCATATGGTGATGAGATGAATGGTATTCCGAAGGGCGTTCCATTTAGAAGAGTACCGGATACATTTACTTGCCCGGTATGTGGTGCCAGTAAGGAGAAATATAAACTAATGGAAGTGTAAAGCTTCCTACTTTCTTTTTTTCAAGCCTTTAATAAAACTCCTCCAAGCAAGTGGATTGAGAAATTGATTGCTATTAAATTGACCGATTTGCTCATTGGTAATTATCTGATTTTGATAATATCGATAGTTGTCTAAGTCATTCATGAGTAGCGATCGATATAACTTGTTTTTATTAACAAAAGCCATATTTCTGCTTAGATCCACATATTCCTGAGGTGCCTGAGCGCTTAACACACCTTCCTTCAACAACTCTTCCGTGGGAAAGGGGTAAATTTTAACCTCTTCTAAGAATATGGTGTCTGGAGCGAGCTCGATAAGTCGAGTATAGCTATCGCGTTCGGTGGCCGGAAGTCTAAATGATTCGAATTGGTATCCAATAGAAGATATGATCAAGCTATCTTTTTCTGCTACGGGCAGTGAAAAGAAACCTTCGATGGTTGTCGTAGTTCCGTATCCTTTTGTTGGAGAGTATACGTGTACGCCTTGTACAGGAGCTTCGTTATATTGATTGATAATGACTCCCGAAAACTGAATGACTTTTTCATCCTGCTTTTGTGCGAGTGCGGCACTAAAAGAAATAGTTAGAATTAGAAATAATATGGTTTTATTTCGGGTCAAGTCTTTACAATTTTGTGAATTCATTAAATCATGGGCTCTCGAATAAGTATGTGAGCCTCTCTTTATTAACTATTTATAACGTGTAAAGTTACCGATTCAGTATGAGACTCAA
>CAYMST010000123.1:0-13757 GCA_964393115.1 uncultured Roseivirgaceae bacterium
CTTTATCGCTTTTTGAAGGACCTCTTCTTCCGAAAAAGTTTTTCTTCTTGGCATATCAACTAGACTTATATAATTCCAAAATAATTAAAAAAAGGGCACTTGGCCCCTTTTTCGTTGATTTTTCGATTCAATGAATCTATGTATAAACCTATGCTAAAATTTTAACGATAAAAGTGACGTTCAATTTTATAGGTAAAAGGTAAAAACTAAGGTTTAACAAGAATTAACACAAAATCGTTAAAATAACTTACGAGTTTATTTACCTCAATCCACTAATACACCATTATGAATAATGATTTCGTAGGTAGCTTGGCACCTTAAACGATTGTATGAAGACTTACCCCTCCGTCAACATTATATTCTCCACCTGTAACGTAGGAGGCTGCATCTGAAGCTAAGAAGGTCACAAGCTTCGCTACCTCTTCAGATTGACCGAATCTACCCATAGGTACACTACCTTGGACGGTTTGTGCAAAACCTTGCAGTTGCTCTTCTGTCATACCTGTTTTTCCAAATATCGGAGTCTCAATTGGCCCCGGGTTTACCGCGTTCACCCTAATCTTCTTAGGTGCTAACTCAGCCGCAGCAGTTCTGGTAAATGAGTTTAATGCCGCCTTAGTTGCCGAGTAAATAGAGGCAGTCGGCATTGCCGCATATGCATTCACAGATGACAGATTGATGACTGAAGCACCTTCATTGAGAATCGGAAGAAACTTCTCTAGTGTAAATACAGCACCCTTGAAGTTGATATTCATCTGTTGATCATAAACCGATTCATCCATCATACCAAGAGGTGTCGGTTGGAATATACCTGCATTTACAAAAAGGATATCTACACCACCGTGAGCCCCCTTCACTTCACTAACTAAGTTGTCAAGTGCGCTTAAATCACTCACATCTGCGACTATTCCCTTTACTCCTAGTTCCTTAGCCGCACTTGCCACCCGCTCTGGAGATCTACCCGAAATGATTATTTCGGCACCATTTTCTTTTAATTCTTTAGCTGACGCATAACCAATACCACTATTTCCTCCGGTGATAACGGCTACTTTTCCTTTAAGATTGCTCATAATTTCTTTGTTTTATTTGGAACGATCATTCTTTTATTGGCTTTTATAACGGAACGATCGTTCCAAATGTTTTATGATTTTGAGTTTTTTTTTAAAAAAAGTTGAATTGGCCCTTTATCTTCTTGAAGAAGCTCATGGTTCATACTCCGTGAATCACTTTATCGTTTCGTATATTTGTGATGGTTATACCATTTCACCTACCAAAACAATTACATGACTTATCGAGACATAATACCTTATGTAGCCATTGTGGTTATATTTCTGGCTATTGTCACTTACGTATCGTTTTTCACAAGCTTTGTTCCATATCAACAAGTAGAGATCATCATGATCAGCTTTGTGATATCCTACATTTCACTTGAGGTTGCGTTAAATCTCAATGACATTGATGGAGATACTTCCAATGTTATCTTATTAGAATGGTCACAAGATAAAATCTTCTTTATTCCCTTTGCCTTAGGAGCAATCGGTGGACATCTTTTCTTGGGTACCAAAAGTTTATTCTTCGCATTTACGGATACCATGCCTATGCTACCCGTAACCATTTTAGTGATACTACTGATTATCATGGGGGTTATTGGTTATAAAGTTGAGTTTAAAAAAACCAAGGGTCTCATGTTTAGTCTCTTCATTGCTGGACTTGCCTATGGGCATCTTATGTGGTCTATGAACATCCCATCCTCTTAATTTCTTCAAACAAATGAACGCTAGAAAAAGAAAAACACTAGGTGTAATTAGAATTATCGTGCTCAGTATCCTCGTAGTGATGGTTGGTGTTGACTTCGTTTTGGTCTTCAATGAACATAATGACTACCCTACTTTTAGCCGTGTTGTACGTGATCATCGAACTGAATTAATTTGGTTGAATTTTCTATTTGGTGGCCTCGTTACCAAAATCTATTTTAACCGGATTGTTCACGAAAAGCATTGGGAGATTTCTGGTGTTATCAGTTACGGGTCAATTGTTGTATTGCTCGGAATACTGGGTATATCCATTGATATGCGGTTGGATACCTGGCATCATCTGTTCATCATGATTTGCGGTGGTATATTAGCATATAGAGCATGGCCTCAGTATGTAGCAAAGGAGTAATTGAGCTTCACAAAGGAAGTTATTATTCACGTAGTTGCTTTTACCAAATGTGATATAGCGATGCCCACTCCAACAGCAAATATCAAACTAAGTAAAGTACCAATTAGAATATATTCTGTTCGCTTTCGGTCATTAGGTTTCTTCAATTCACCAAAGCGAAATACTGACTTGGCGGCGATAAGATAGCCTATGGCTTTCCATTCTCCCATCAATATAAAAGTTAGCACCAGTATCCTTTCAATGATGCCAATCCATTTACCAGCGTCCTTTAGACTTTCATCTTCCTCTCCAGTAGTTGAAGTGGTACTTCCCTCATCAGTGGTAGTCTCACTTTGAGATTCAGGTTTTCGGACGAAAAGGCGTTTAATAAAGCGCTTTGAGGAGGATTCGGTGGCATAGTTAGAGTCGAAAGGTTCCTCCTCAGGATCTGTTGTCGGTACACTCATTTCCAAATGCCACCTTCGTGTTAAGTACCCGATAAGCACCCCTGAAGGGGTTGTGATAAGAATATACCCTAATATGATCATCAAGTGATCGGGAGTATTGACAAGTGTTGCTAAACGCTGTATCAGTTCTGAGGTGGAAGGATGGAAAAAGTACCCCCAGCATGCGACTATAGACACCAGATGTAAACATTGATCCATTAAGAACAATGTTAATGAGTCATCTTTGATTCTACTTTTGCCCCAGTCGATGAACCCGTGTGCTAGTGTAATCGCTAAAGGGATCTTCCATGAAGTCCAATCCAACTGCATGACATAGGTGACTACTCCTACTATGGCCAGATGTTTGTAAAATGCAGTTGCAGAAAGTCCTCCTTTCTTCTCCCTTGCCATTTTACTGGATTGGAAAAGGAAGTCTGCTACGAAATGGGCGATTAGGAGCTTTAGGAGTATATCTAAATGCTGTATTTCCACTTGATCAAGTCTTGAAAGTAAGTTAAAAATGGTAGAATATGACTGTACTGAGCGGATTCCAACCTTTTGCTAATAGCCTTTTGACTCACCCCAAGCCGCTCACCAACTTGCTCTTGAGTCAGCTTCTCCAATAGATACAGGTAAATGGCTTCTGCTTGTTGTGTGCTCCACCTCCCAACCAGTGCATCTACCAATGCGCAAAAAGCATTTAGCTGTTGGTTAAGTCGAGTGTCATCTGTGGTTATCGCTAACTGCTGGTGCTGAGATTTCATCTGATCCAAGGATCTACCAGAAAAGACAAAAGCTTCTCCATTCATACTCCCGATCTTAGTATCACTATCTGGAAACTGATCTACTTTGCCAATGCCAATGGAAATACGAGAATCCCAATTATCGTCTACTCCCTGACCATAACTGTTTCGTCTCAATCCGATTCGGATCAAAAGGGCCATCTCAAATGACTTGTAGATATCGGAAACGAATAATTGGAAGCTGTCACCTCGGTATATATCGAAAACCAACGTGTTCGACTGTTGATTAGACAAGTCCGCGAAGATTTGTCTTAAATGTATGCTATAGTCTTCATCAATGGCTGTTGATGAAATAACATCTCCGGTAAGAACTGATGCAACCTGCTCCATGCTGTGTTGGGTTGAAAAGGTTTTGATGCCAAATATGAGCTCTTGATAAAGTGACTACTTCACTTTCGAACATTAATTATGTGCAATATAGAACCCTCAGGGGTTCTATACAACAAATAGAACCCTCAGAGGTTCTAAACAGAAAATAGAACCCTCAGAGGTTCTAAACAGAAAATAGAACCCTCAGGGGTTCTAAAGACGACATGATGAACAAATAATGAAGACAAATTTTATATTCTTATCACCATAAAACCATTCCGTTTCTATTTTTGAGTCTCCAAAAATTACCATTTCACATGAAGTTTGGCGCCGTACCTAACCCACAAGATATTGATTTCAGCTTACCAGAAGATCATCAGGACACCTCCAGCGTACTGGGAAGGAATACTGAAGGGTTTGGAAAAGTATATGTTGGCTGCGCAAAATGGAATAAGCAGGACCTAAAAGGGTTTTACCCGAGAGGTACAAAAGATGAGCTGACCTATTATGGTACTCAGTTTAATTGTATAGAACTGAACGCTACCTTTTACCGCATATTTCCCAATCAGCAATCCAAGAAATGGGCTTCGAGAACACCCGCCGATTTTAAGTTTTTCCCAAAAGTGCCGCAGGAAATTAGTCATTTTAAACGTCTGACGGGATGCGCTTTAGCGGTAGAAGCTTATGCTGATAGTATATCAGGGTTTGGAGAAAAGCTGGGAGTACCTTTCTTGCAGATGATTGACAATTTCGCCCCAAGTAAGTTTGAAACCTTACAAAACTTCATTGAAAACTGGCCTAAAGGAATTCCATTAGCATTAGAGCTTCGCCACACAGATTGGTATAATGATGCAAATGTAGCGTCTAAATTGTATGCCTTACTGGAAAAACATAACATCATCAATATCATCACTGACACGGCTGGAAGAAGAGATCTGCTACATATGCGGTTAACGACTCCCTCTGTATTTGTACGTTATGTAGGTGCCAATCACGAATCCGATTATGCGCGTATTGAAGAATGGGTAGATCGTATAGCCAATTGGAAAGAACAGGGAATGAAAGACTTATATTTCTTTGTACACCAAAACCTTGAGGTTGAATCTCCCCTGCTCTCTAAGCACTTTATCAAGCTCCTCAACAGCAAATTAGGAACGGATGTAAGAGGCCCAGGACAAGGGATGCTATTCTAGGTGCGCCGGTTGAAATCGGTATTAGCGTTTAACAACCGAATTTTTCATGGATTACTTCGTAACTTGAACAAAGTTTAATCCATCCAAGACCATGTCACAGCAATTCGCGCTAAGTTCACAAACGGGCCAATGGACGATAACCGCTACTATACTGGCTTCTAGTATGGCGTTTATCGACTCCACAGCGCTTAATGTTATTCTTCCCTCCCTTCAGCAAGACCTCAGTGCCACTGGCTCAGATCTATTTTGGGTACTGAATAGCTATTTGCTGATGCTAGCTGCACTTATCATCCTTGGAGGAAGCCTTGGAGATCAATTTGGGAGAATTAAGATCTTCCAAGTTGGGATCACCATCTTTACTATAGGGTCTATTTCTTGCGGGATTTCACCAAACATAGACATCTTGATCTTATCACGAGGACTCCAGGGTATTGGTGGTGCCTTAATGATCCCCGGAAGCTTATCCATAATTGCTAGTACTATTATCTCTGAAGAAAAAGGGAAAGCCATTGGTACCTGGTCCGCCATAACTACTGTCGTCACTATTTGTGGGCCGCTACTTGGGGGACTATTGGGGGATTTAGGCCTTTGGAGAGTGATCTTTTATGTTAACGTTCCTTTGGGAATCGCTTCATTTTTGATCTTACAGTTTAAAGTACCGGAGAGCAAATCTGATGAGACCAAACGTATCGATTGGCTTGGAGCATTCACATTAGTACTTGGACTCACTCTTTTAACACTTGGCTTTTTACAAATGCCCGAACTAGGATTTAAGCATTGGTTTATATGGACCGCATTAATAGCTGGAACAGGGCTTTTGATTACATTCTTAATCATTGAAAGGTATGCAACAAACCCCATGGTTCCGCTATCCATGTTTCGAAGCAAAACATTTACCGGCGTCAACTTATTGACCTTTTTCCTCTATGCTTCTTTAGGTGGAATAACGCTATTTCTTTCTTTAAACATCATCCAAATCCAACAGTATTCACAGCTGCAAGCAGGACTGACTTTTCTTCCTTTTTCATTGGTCATGATGCTATTGGCCAGAAGAATGGGTGCTCTAGCGGATAAATACGGAGCAAGGAACTTACTGATCATTGGACCAGCGACAGCCGCCATTGGTGTTTTTTGGATTGGACAGATTGGAGAAACTAATGGTCCAGAGGAATATTGGACAACCTATTTTCCAGGGTTTATAACTTTTGCTATTGGATTAGCGATAACGGTGGTGCCTTTAACCACCGTCGTTATGAGTTGCTTAGGAGAACAGAAATCGGGCATTGCTTCAGGAATCAACAACAGCGTAACACGTATTTCTGGTACCTTCATCAACGCCGTCTTGGGAGCCGTTGGTTTGGCTTTGTTCTCACAGTTTATCACGCAAAGCCCAGAGTTTTTGAACCTGCCAGATGATATGCAACACTTAGTGCTGGAAGAAGTAAAAAACTTCGGAGAAGCCACAGCTCCTGATGTCCTTGCTGCGGAGCAAAAAGAAGTCATCAATCATTTGTTTAAGCAGGCATTTCTCAAAGTCTATAATATCGTCGGTATAATCTGTGGAGCGTTAGCAGGACTTAGCGCAGTTATTGCTTTTTTGACGATTGGTAAGAAAAAGAAACAGGATTAAACTGCACATGTACCAGAGACAACCGCATTTAAACATAACAAATTGATTAACAGGTGTTTATAACAAAATCATTTTCCTTGATGTTCCCTCAAAAATGAGGAAAGCGGAAATCGTCAATTTCATTGATAATCAAACAACTATCTTTCGAAATAATTGAGTCTCGAATCTTTCGGGTTAAGGCCATTTCTCTACTTTTGCGCTCCTAAATAAACATTCTACACATTGCCATTCGATTATCGTTCCATCGAGCTTCCTGTCAAAGAGGCTATACCAGAAGTACAACAATCACTTGCTACCGATAACACGCTGATTCTTCAGGCTCCTCCCGGTGCTGGTAAAAGTACTTTACTCCCGCTAGCCCTCCTCGACGCACCCTGGCTTGAGGGTAAAAAAATCCTGATGCTCGAGCCAAGGCGACTTGCGGCCAAATCGATCTCCGATCGAATGGCGTCACTCTTGGGTGAAAAGTCTGGAGAAACAGTAGGATATCGAATTCGATTTGAGCAAAAAATAGGTGATAACACAAAGCTCGAGGTACTGACAGAAGGAATATTAACCCGCTTACTACATAGCGATAATGAGCTATCAGATGTTGGGCTTATCATCTTTGATGAGTTTCACGAACGGAATATTCATGCAGACGTAGCGCTTGCACTTTGTAGGGAGGCGCAGCAAGTACTCCGACAAGACTTACGTATTCTGATTATGTCTGCTACATTGGATATGAGCTCATTGGAGAAGCTTCTTCAAGCCAAGTCCATCGAGAGCAAGGGCAAGCAATATCCAGTAGAGATCAAAAACGTCGGGGATATCGATATTTCTCTTCTACCGGAAATGACCGCTCGTACGATCATTAATGCGTCTAAAGAACAAGAAGGTGACATCTTGGTCTTCTTTCCCGGCCAGGGAGAAATCAGGCGCTGTGAGGAGATCCTGAGACGAGAGTTGAAAGGTTTTGCGATTCACCCACTATACGGCCAACTCCCTCAAGGCAAACAATATGCCGCTATCATGCCGGATAAAAACGGCAAGCGAAAAGTGGTACTAGCGACTTCCATAGCTGAAACCAGTTTGACGATTGAAGGAATAAAAGTGGTGGTTGATACAGGTTTTGGTAGGACATCAAAGTTCGATCCGAGGTCAGGATTATCACGACTGGTTACCGTTCAAATCTCTAAAGATGCCGCAGACCAGCGCGCAGGCCGAGCAGGTCGGTTGAGTCCTGGTACTTGTTACCGATTATGGTCAAAAGCAACAGAAGACCGACTGGAGAGCCACCGGACACCTGAGATCATGGAGGTAGACCTTGCCAATCTAGCAATGGACATGATCCAATGGGAAATCCAAAACCCTGCTGAACTGGCGTGGTTGACACCACCCCCACAAGGCACTTATGCCCAAGCCATTGACATGCTTGAAAAGTTGGAAGCCATTGAAGATGGAAAGATTACCGATCATGGCCTTCAAATACATCGACTTCCATGCCACCCGCGTATTGCGCATATGCTGATCATGGCAAAAAACGAAAGTGCTGATATGCTGGCCTTAGCGACAGATGTCGCCCCGCTTCTGGAAGAACGTGACCCTATGGATCGGGAAAAAGGGATAGATATAAATCTTCGCATAGAACTTTTAAGAAGGCAACGCGGAGAAAACAGATTGGGTAAGAAGCTATCCAGAATAGAAAAAGTGTCCCAGTCTTACCGCAAACTATTTAATTCAGAAGCTGACAACGGACCAGTAGATTGGTATCAAACTGGGTTATTATTAGCCTATGCTTTTCCAGAGCGTATTGCTTGTGCTCGCCCAGGAAATAATGCCCAATTCCAATTGGCCAATGGGAAACTGGCCATGGCAGGTCATAAAGATGACTTGGCGCACGAGCCTTGGCTTGCGATTGCAAACCTTGATGCCAGAGATGGCATGGGAAAAATATTCTTGGCTTCACCGCTGGACCCTAAAGACTTACGTCCGATGGTCAAGCAGCAAGAAGTCATCAAATGGGACACTAAAAGTGGTGGGCTTATCGCAAGTATGGATTTGAGGATTGGTAATATCGTGCTGCAATCTTCGCCACTTCCTGACCCTGACGAAGAGCATCTAATGGAGGCCATTTGTGATGCTGTAAAGTCCGAAGGCGAAAAACTTTTAGACTTTAACGATGATGTGGTTCAATGGCAGAACAGAGTGCTGAGTCTTAGGCGTTGGAACCCTGCCGACCGATGGCCCGATGTGAGTACTTCTACCCTACTGCTTACCAATAAAGAGTGGTTAAGTCCTTATCTCAAAGACGTTAAAAAGCCAGAAGATCTCAAAAAAATCAACTTACTAGAAGTGCTAAACAGTCACTTAAAATGGGAGCTACAGCAAAAGCTTAGCGAGCTGACACCAGACAGAATTAAAGTACCTAGCGGCTCAGCTATCAAACTAGAGTATTTCGCCGATGGGGCTCCTCCAGTGCTTGCTGTCAGATTACAGGAAGTATTTGGCCTCGAAACGACCCCATTGCTAAATGAGGGAAAAAATAGTGTCTTAATGCATTTGCTTTCGCCGGGGTTTAAACCAGTACAGGTTACTTCCGATCTAAAGAGCTTTTGGGATAATACCTATTTTGAGGTCAGAAAAGAACTTAAACGACGCTATCCAAAGCATTCATGGCCAGATAATCCACGTGAAGAACAAGCGGTTCGTGGAGTGAAGCGCAAAAATTGATTCGATATACACAATCTTTTCCAGGTGATAAGTAAGTCCACTTGGTAATTCCATATGGACTTATACCATTTGTGGTGTATAGTGATGTATTAGTTTCCGAAACTGTTTTTTTCTTATTCAAGGCAAAAAACACAGACCTAGCAGCGCTAGGGCGAGGCTTTTTAACGAAGAAGAAGGAAAAAACAGGAGTAAAATACACGTCACTATACAGTATAAATGGTATTACTTGTTTCATCCCTATTCCTCTATCAGAGTAAATGTACCATTTTCAGGGTTGTAGTCATATTTTCGATTACTTCTTGTCATAGCTCCCAATATCCCTAGTCCATCAGTCATATTACTGTAGATCTGAACGGGTTCCGCAAACGGGTCACCATCATTCCAGCGCTGTAGGTTTCTCGAAGTCAGAAAACGATATAACCCTTGGTCTAGATGAATAAGGTTTACAGACAACATAGTATTAAGTATGGTCTCTTGATCTAAAAAAGGGTTGTCTCCTATAAAACCGCCTAAGTAGAATGAGTTAAATGAAAAGTTGACTTTGATTTCACTTCCTGATAACCCATTATCGTTGAATAGCAGCTTATTGTAGTCTTGTAGTTCTTCGGGTTCAAAAGTTGGGTCAATAGTCAAAAGTGAAGCTGGAACTACCGACTCAAAGGTATCAACGGATGTTGTCATCACTGCAATTGGATTACCTTGCTCATCTACCTCTCCTGTCTCCTCCCACCTCGAAGATTCTCGAATAGTAGTCCGAAGTGTAGTCACGGCTATCAAAAAGAAGTTATCACCAGCAGGATTTTCCAAAGTAAGTTCCAGCTCTACGTTACCGCGATTGGACTCAAAGTTCGTATTTTGCGAGTCTGAAACCTTAATATCTATATCCCTTATATCAACCTTTTCAGGTACAATAACCTCCGCTTCTGTGGGCGAAAAATCGTTGTGAGAAACATTCAAAGTATATTTTTCACCGGCTTCTATTCTTATAGCATCGCTCTCATAACCAGAATTAAGCGCATCTAAGAAACTCAAGCTATCCAGCTTTCCAGTATAGGGTATTGAATACGCTTCTTCAGAATTGTTTTTTAAGGTAACCCTTGCATCCTTAATAATGCTTTCTTGTATGCCCGTATTTCTGGCTAGTAGATGGAAAGATCGATTAACCATCAAACTAGGCGTGCTATCTGCTTCCAAAACTGCCAGCGGTACCAGTTTATTTGGCGGCGCTTCTAGTTCAAAGTCAACAACGGTTTCACACGCGAAGCAAGTGATGAATAACAAGTTTATCAGGATGATATTTAATTTCACGGCTTTAAAATTTACGCTATCCAATATTAGGGTTAGGTCAATGCGACGCAGTATCATGTTTATTTTATCAGCTATGTTTAAAATTTAAATTGGTAGCTTATAGAAGGAATCATTGGAAGCAGTGAATACTGAACGATTCGTCCTCCATCCCCATAGTACTGCTGATAGTCAATAAAAAATGGATTTTGGCGATTATAAGCATTGTATAGGCCTACGGTCCATATTCTTTGACCCCACTTTTTATCCTTAGCAAAAGAAAATGAAAAGTCTAACCGGTGGAAAGCAGGCATGCGATATGCGTTTCGCGATTCATAAAACTTAGAACCTGACTCACCAGATATAAATGATGATTCATTCCTCAACAGCTGCACATTCGCATTGTACTTGAGGGTTGGAAGAGAAGTAGCATTACCGGTTCCATAAACCCAGGCAGCTGAAAATTTCACATTCTTGCCTATATCATAATTGAATACTGCCGAGATATCATGCGTTCGATCAAACTTATAAGGAAAGGCTTCACCAAAGTTTAAATTATCAAACTGTCTTGTAGTTCTGGACAGCGTATATCCTATCCAACCTGTAGCTTTTCCTTGTCTTTTTTCTAGTAAAAGCTCAATACCTCTACTGACACCATCTCCCACCTCAATATTATCCTCATAAGAGTTATCCGTATTAAGAAATGTAGCTCCGTTTTTATACTCGATGACATTATCCATGGTTTTGTAATACCCTTCTATGGATAGTCTAAGTTGAGCATTGAGTTCTTTTGCAAAGCCTATGGATACTTGTTCAGAATATTGGGGTGCTAT
This sequence comes from uncultured Roseivirgaceae bacterium, assembly GCA_964393115.1. Taxonomy (GTDB): domain Bacteria; phylum Bacteroidota; class Bacteroidia; order Cytophagales; family Cyclobacteriaceae; genus CAYMST01. Next base: position 11,353 of record CAYMST010000123.1, read on the forward strand.
TCTATCTGTTGCCGGTACCCATAAGTCAGTGGGTAAGCCAACTCCTGAATTCGTCAAAAGGTGTATAAACTGCGCCATACGCGAATAAGAAGCCTTGAGGGAGGTGCGAGCGTTGATCCGAGTATTTGCGGATATACGCGGTTGGAGATTAAAAAAGTTTTTACCTCGAACATTAAAGAGCGCTCCATGAACACCCATGTTGACTTTCAGCCAGCGATTTATCTTCCAGTCATCCTCAAGGTATATAGAAGATTCAAGAGCGGTAATATCAGCAGCAGCCGTTTCAACTTCCTCATCATTAGTCTTCGATTGATTTACACCCGGTCGAAAGCGGTGTACGATGGAGTTGATCCCAAACTTCATATAATGATTAGGGTTCGGAAGGTAATCCAGGTCTAAATTGAGCGCAGCGTCACGCACTTCGGAAAAATAAACTTGTTCGAAGAAAAGATCTTCTTCTTCAGGATCTTGAAAGGTCACTTCATACTCATCACCTAACAAGAACCGATATCGACTGTAGGTCAGCGTAGTGTTTACAAAAAGTTTACTGTTGATCAGATGATTCCACCGCAATGCACTGGTAATATTCCCCCAGGTAAGCTTAAAATCTTCTTTGTATTTTGCATTACCAGAGTTATCCTCATACCGAGCAAATGCCTTGTCCTGACCCGTATAAAAACTCAAATAAACCCTGTCTTTATCCGAAAAGCGGTGGTTCACCTTTGCATTTACATCATGAAAGAAATACCCTAAGCTGAACTTCTCATTGCTCGATGAAGCGCTAGCCGCCGCAATAAATGGTTTAGCCAGTATATCCAAATACGTTCTCCTTCCCGAAACCAAAAAGGTCGTTTTATCATTGATAGGCCCCTCTAAAGTAAGTTTTGAAGATAAGAGTCCAATAGAACCTTCTCCCCTTCGCTTTTGGTTATTCCCTTCCTTCATGGAAATATTCACCACAGATGACAGCCTACCGCCAAACCTGGCCGGAAACCCTCCTTTGATAAGGGAAACGTTATTGATCGCATCAGCATTGAACACAGACAAAAAGCCAAATAGATGAGAGGCATTATAGACCGGCACGCCATCCAGTAAAATGAGGTTTTGATCTGGACCACCTCCGCGAACATAAATACCACTTGTTCCTTCATTTCCAGATTGAATACCAGGTAGTAGTTGAATAGACTTAAGGACATCCACTTCGCCCAATAGTGTTGGCAATGACTTAATCTGCTTCGCATTCACCTCCACCAACCCCATTTGAGTGGATTCAATACGATTGCCATACTCCCCATCAGATTCTATAACGATCTCCTCCAGCTTGGTCGGTTTAAGTGTTACATCAATAGTGACATCCTTTTCTCCAAGGTCTACATCTAAGGTATTAGATTGATATCCGACATAGCTAAATCTGACTTGATACTTACCTTCCGGTAAGGTAATGCTGTAAAAGCCATACAAATTAGTAACCGTGCCCACTTTAAGGGATTCAATCCATATGGAAGCACCTACCAGGTTCTCTCCTGTTTCGGCGTCCCGGATAAAGCCATTCAAGGTATTTTTTGAGTTAGCCGCCAGGCAAAATGGTAGCAGGTAAAGGATAGAAAATAACCCTTTTTTGGTTTTAAACATATTGAAGATTCAGTTGGTAATTGCAAAATTAACAGCATCTTACCCCGTTTATTGCTTGAATTAATTCAATAAATCACTTAAAAAATATTGTGCTCAGCAGAGATTTTTTTTAGATAATTCTTTTTACTGCGTGATCACCAGTGGAATACATCACTCCTACCAACTCTTATTTTAAAACTTATTGGGCATGCCCCCACCAGATAAAACTTCGTTTAATCGGTGGGGTCGTGCTCTCCGCTCCAATTCCTCGCTATCGCTGCGGGATTTCCACTGCGATCACTCATGCGAGTGACTATGGCTGCACCAAGATCAAATCACCCTTTGCGTCAAGCTTATATTTAATCGTGCTTCTCGCCATAGCTCCAAGTATACCTATTCCGTTGGATGTATTCCTGTAGATCTGTACAGGCTCGGCAAATGGGTTTAAGTTGCTCGTTCGCTGTAAGTTATTGGAGGTCAAGTACCGATATAAATCACGGTTTACCTGAACTAAGTCAATAGAGATGACCGCTTCCAATTCAATGATGGAAGGATCCAGCAGTTCAGGGTCTTTTAGTAAATCTGCCAATGTAGGCTCCGATATCGTAAAACTGGCATTGATCTCATCGTTTGTCAATCCAACATCATTAAACAACAACATATCATGACTTTGAAACTCTAGGGGTTCAAACAAGGGATCATTAGATTCCAGATGAGACGCTCGAGTGAACTGAATGGTATCAATAATCATTTTTCGTTCTGCGATGGGGTTTCCGAACTCATCCAATTCACCC
>CAYMST010000124.1:0-13722 GCA_964393115.1 uncultured Roseivirgaceae bacterium
CCAAGCTATACATGAGATTACAACAGCGAACCAATCAGTCATCTCAATCCCAAAAAAAGTGATCTCCTTACCCCCTAAACACTTCGAATTAATTTCCCTCAAGAGCCAGAGAGATTAACCAGAATATTCCTTTTTTTGTAGTAGCACTTTATCATCATATCTCATGTCACAAATCACCAACACCACATTCGACTTTCTGAATGATTTAAAAGAAAACAATCATAAAGAGTGGTTTCAAGCTAATAAGAAAAGGTACGAAGCTTCTCATGCCGAAGTAATTGCCTTCGCTGATGAATTGCTAAGCCAAGTAAACGAGTTTGATGTGATTGAGACCGCTTCAGGTAAAAAATCCTTGATGAGAATATACCGGGACATTAGGTTTTCCAAGGACAAGACGCCGTATAAAAGTCATTGGGCAGGCGGCTTTAGAAGAGCTGGAGCGGATAGACGTGGAGGGATGTACTTTCATATCCAACCCGGCAACAAAAGTATGATTGGTGGAGGCTTTTGGGGACCTAATAAAGAGGACTTACTGCTTATCCGAAATCAGATTGCTTCGGATGCTCAGCCACTCCGAGATGTACTTTCCTCAGAGGCTTTTACATCCTACTTCGGGAGGATGAACGGTGAACAGGTAAAGACAGCGCCAAAAGGCTTTGCTAAAGACCATGAGAATATTGACTTGCTCAAGTACAAGCAGTACCTGATAAGCAAGACCTTTTCGGATGACGAAGTGCTGTCAGCTGATTTTGTTGGACTAGTGGCTAAAGGGTTTAAGCAGATGCTGCCATTTTTTGATTGCTTTACAGATTACCTCACCACTACGCTTAATGGGGAAAGCATTATTTAAACAGTCAACATTACTTCCCAATACAAAACTTACTAAAGATATTTCCTAGTAAGTCATCCGTTGTGATTTCACCTGTGATCTCTCCTAGGAAGTGTAAGGACTGACGGATGTCCATGGCCAAGAAATCACCGGTCACGTTATTACCCAAACCATTCAAAACGTCCTCGAGTGAGTTTTGGGTTTGCAGTAAACTCTCGTAGTGACGAGCATTGGTAACTACAGTGTCCCCTGCATTAAACGAATCTAGCTGAGCTGTTTTAATAATCTTTTGCTTTAGAGCCTCGATATTCTCTTTATTGGAAGCAGAAATGATGACCGACCTTTCATCATCAGCTACTAATTTCAACACCTCTGGCTGTGCCTTATCACTCTTATTTCCCACAATAAGAAAAGGAATCCCTAAGTTTTCCAGCTTATTGATTTCGGTGGTTACCTCAACAATAGACTCAGCACTCAAATCGAACAGGTACAAAATCAAGGCCGCCTCTTTCATCTTCGACTTGGTTTTCTCCACTCCTATTGCCTCTATCTTATCACTGGTGTCTCGAAGTCCTGCCGTATCGATAAACCGAAAGCTAATGCCATCAATGATCATTTCATCTTCGATGACGTCTCTCGTTGTGCCGGCAATGTCAGAAACAATCGCACGCTCCTCATTTAACAAGGCATTCAGCAAGGTTGATTTACCAGCATTCGGCTTCCCAGCGATAACGGTAGGCACACCGTTTTTGATCACATTACCCAGCTGAAATGAATCCTTAAGCCCTCTAATCACCCGTAATAAATCGTTAATCAAGGACCTTAGATCATCTCGATCCGCGAACTCCACATCTTCTTCTCCAAAGTCAAGCTCTAGCTCTATCATGGAAGCAAAGTGAACGAGTTGTTCACGAAGCTCCTTTATTTTCTGAGAGAAGCCTCCTCTCATCTGACTCATGGCTGCCTTATGCGAGGCTTCTGAGTCAGAAGAAATCAAGTCAGCCACAGCCTCGGCTTGTGCCAGATCAAATTGTCCATTAAGGAACGCGCGTTGCGTAAACTCTCCCGCCTTGGCCATTAGGACTCCCTTCCGAATAAAGAGCTCCATGATCTTTTTGATGATAAACGGAGACCCATGACATGATATCTCTACCACATCCTCTTTAGTATATGAGTTAGGAGCTTTGAACAAGGATACTAATACCTCATCGATAATTTCATCGCCGTCTCTAAGCGTTCCTAAATGAATGGTATGACTCTTTTGTACCAAAAGATCTTTGGCGGGGAACACTTCATTTACCTTATCAATGGCATCTGGTCCTGAAAGACGAATTACGCCTATTGCCCCTACTCCGTTTGCTGTTGCCAGCGCTATTATCGTATCTTGTTTGATCAATGTTGAAAAAGAAGTATTTCTCGTATTCGAAACCGAATACCTCAAAAGATAATTAGAACAAAAATAGCAATAATAGCCTTTAACCTATGTAAGAATGGCTTACTTAGTATCTCTAGCATGTATTATCAAGAAGTGACCATAAACAGCATTACTCACAAGCTGGCTCCATTTTGGAAGCGAATGGCTGCCATGCTAATTGACGTGGGCATTGCCTTTTCGCTGCTATACATTCCTTTCATCAATTTTCCATTGATGTTTATTTACCTGATGTTTCGAGATGCTTGGTCACCGTTTCCTTGGTCAAAAGGTGGAAGTATAGGAAAACTAGTCATGGGGCTTCGTGTAATCAGTCTTGCTCATGGGACGGATTTATCCGGTGATTATCAAAGTTCTGTGGGCCGCTCACTATCTTTATTCCTAGTAGGGCTAGACTTTATGGTAATCTTTTTTCGGCGAGATAGAAGAAGAATAGGTGACCTATGGTCAAAAACCGTCGTTGTGAAAAACAGTAAAACACCTGGTGACCACCAAGTCAACAAAGACCGATATGTTGATATCATTAACGAATACTACCCTTCCTACAAGGCTATTGACGATACTATAAAGTGGTCATAAGTATTGCTTTTGAATTGGAGGTGCCTTTTTGATGATCCAATCATGACTCTTGAATGGTGACCATTCGGCGTTTACCAAATCATAATTTGGATCAATCATAGGGCCTCGCTCACGCTTATTGAGCTGGCAATAGCCAATGGCATAAATAGAAAAGTCCGTCCAGCCTTTTTCTCTATATTTTACTTTAAGACGTTGAACGTATTGCCAGACAAAATCAGGATGGGTAGCAAGTTTATTGACTTGCTTTCGAGAAAGATCCGGATATTTATCGATAAACTCCTGCATTTGAGTTTGATTATTCACCACCCTAAAACTGATCGACCCGGATTTATTTCGAAGCATCATCTGCCAAGACAAGCGATGTCCTTCTTCGGTCCAATGCACATCTCCCTCAAATAAGAAATGACGTAACGGTAATAATCCCTGCACTACAAAATACAACCAAAAAGCACCTAAACTTAACGCCTTGGCACTAGTTCTACCTCGAAATAATGACGGTGTCGCAGGTAGTCGGCGCCTAAAGAAAATTCTTGAAATGGTCTCTGGCGGATAAAAGAAAAGGGTAAACGCCAGCATGAGATATGGGAATATACCAATTTGAAAAACAATCGAGTTGAAGAGGTTGAAAAAGATAGAAAGGCCGAATGCAAATGGTCTGGTTCTTTTGTTTAACAACAAAGGCCCTACCAACCCATCGTACATCACTCCTCCCCATGCTATAAAGGTTTGAAACCATTGCTGCATGAGCAAACCACCAATTAAAAACATATCCGACTTATGAGCAAACCAAATACTTATTGGGTGCCCTTGAAGCCAATCGACATGCATCTTATTAAAGCTCGCAAAGAGGTAAACCATTACCACATGTACCACCCAAAACTTCTGATAAACCCGTGGACAAGAGTCCTTAGGCCGCGTAAACCCAAACTTGGCATCTAGTGAAAACCGTTTATGGGCTGGCATTAGCACCATTGCAAATGCCAATAGCATCAATAAGTAATAGTGGTTATTGTAAGCAGACTTTTGCATCAAGTACACCCCTGACCACATGATGGCAAAAACGGCGGCTCCAAACCGATAAAATAAGCCAAGTGTAACCAAGAGACCAGCAGCTCCCATCCCCGCGAAGTAATAGAGCATTCCATCCCCCGGGAGTGGTTCAAGCCATTCAAATCCGATAAATGTGAAGGTAAAGTCCGTTTTTATAAACACGTTATGCACCCAACCTGTAAAAATGGCTCCAATGGATTCTGCCATAATTAAAAGACCAAAAAACACTCTGAAAATGACCAAAGGACTGTTATCGACTTCAGTCATGAGCCAGTGCGGGGAAATAGACCTTGCAATGCCTTTCATCAGTAGATATAAGATTCGATTAGTAACAGGAACTCAACGGCTAAAATTAATTGGCATTAATGTTAACCACCTAATCATAACGAAAGATTAATGGTTATGGTATATTGGACATGTAAGGGAATCCACCGTTCAGCCATTACATCATTTATGGTCTAAAACGTTAGTTGTAACGAAGATTATTCCATACACTTCGAATTTGATAAGCGTTAAGTCGCGAATAACGTGTTTAATCATGTCTGCTTTAGAAAAAAACGATTGACATGAAAAAAACATTAACATTTTTAGTAGTAGGGTTAATGCTCTTCTCAGCCTGTGATGAAGAATCTGATGCTAACCCTTCAGGAACAGAAACTCCATCATTAAACGGAGTGTGGGAATTAGCATCTTTCGATGCAACCGCCGCTGTAGCCATAACGGGAGTAACGCTTACATACGATGTTGAAGCCAGTAATATGGATTACGCGCTAACGACAAACGATGGTACGTATTCCACTGCGGGTAGCTATGATATAAAGGTTTCGCGAAGAGGGGCTCCAGATTCTCTTGCTGAAAACCAATCTATTACAAACATTGCTGAATCAGGTACCTATACACATACCGATAAATCGGTGACTAGCTCCAAAAACTTTGTTGGACTTACTGTAGAAGGAATTGATTTCTCGGGTATTTCAGGATCTGAAACAGCTAACTATTCTTTTAATAATGCGGGTCAACTAGAACTAACAAGCACATTTGATGTGGATACAGTGATTTCATTTGGTGCTGCCAATATAGCAGTGGTATCTAACACAGTGTGGAATAAGAAATAAAGACATTTTATTAACACCTATTTAAAAAGAAAGGCCCTTGGCGAACTGTTCGTCAAGGGCCTATTCTTTTTGATTTATAATATGCTGTCTAGCAGTATTCTTCGAATACTTGCACTAGATGCTGTCCAATCATCTCGGCTGTTCTACCTTCTATATGATGTCTCTCCACCATATGCATCAACTCACCATCTTTAAAAAGAGCCACTGCCGGAGAAGAAGGAGGATAAGGTAGTGTAAACTCACGTGCTTTTTGAGTAGCTTCTTTATCTACACCTGCAAATACAGTTGCTAAAGTAGTCGGCTTCTTAGCGCTGTGCTGAATAGCCATCTTTACACCTGGTCTCGCAGAACCTGCCGCACATCCACACACAGAATTTATAACCACAAGTGATGTCCCTTTATGGTCATTTAGGTGATTTTCTACCTCTTCTGCCGTCTTAAATTCAGTGAATCCAACACTTGTCAAATCTTCCCGCATAGGGGCCACTAATTCTTCTGGGTACATTTTCTATTCTGTTTTAATGTTTGAAATTCAACGTGCCTCTAAAACTATGAGACATTATGCCGAACTATGTTATTGCTCTATCTAGTTATTTATTGATATTCTCTCATTAGACTAATTATGCAAGGTATTGATCCTACTTGATGTTTTAATTTACATAAAACCAAGTTCTAGCCTTGCCGCTTCTGACATCATATCAGTAGCATAAGGAGGATCGAAAGTGACTTCTACATCTACCGTATTCACTCCTTCTATCTCCGATATACGTTGCTTGATTTCATCTGGAATAGCCTCAGCCGATGGACAAGAAGGAGATGTAAGCGTCATCAGCACATGTACATTATTTACCGGGTATACATTTACTTCATAAATCAAACCCAATTCATATACATCCACCGGGATTTCTGGATCATAAACCATTTTAATCTTACCAATTACATCTGTATGCAATTGATCTTGATCCAATGGCTTTACTTCTTTCTGCTCTTTGGCTTCTTCCGCGACTTCTTCTTTATTTGCACTACCCTCTTCCATTTCTTACATGTTTTGAAAAGCCACACTATATAATTTCATCTGCTTGATCATCGCCGAAAAACCATTCGATCGCTGCGTACCTATAAATCTATTCATCCCTATTTTAGAAGGGAAATAGATCTCCGCTGCGGCAATGTCTTTCGGAGACTGACCAGACAGTACTCTTATTAGCAAGCTCAAAAGACCTTTTGTAATGGCTGTATTGCTATCTCCTTTAAAAACAATTTTGTCATCATTTAGTTCAGCCGTCATCCAAACTTTTGACTGACACCCCTTCACGATATTCGTTTCTGTTCGGTCGGCGTCAGCAAGAGCAGGAAGTTTATCTCCTTGCTCCATGATGTAACCTATGGTCATTTCCATGTCCACGGCTAACAATTCAAACTCTGAAATTATTTGGTCTTGGATATCGTTTATTGATGACATTAACCCAGTTTCTTTTGTATCAATTCTACTGTCTCCGCAAGGTCTTCAAGTGCCATTACCGAGCTTTTCAAATCATTCAATACTACATTCAGTTTGATAATTTCACCATCCGAGCGACTTATCTTACGCTCTAGTGCTTCGAGATTGCTACTAATAGCCCCAATTCGGACATTAGTTTCTTCTTGGTTGGCTAAAATCTCTCCTAACAAACCGGCAATTTTCTCTAAATTATCGTGATTACTCATTGTCTCTTCACTCATGGATGTAACCTATTTGAATTTTGCGATAATTTCTTTTAACGCTACCACAAAAATATCAATTTCAGAAAAGGAATTATAAACGGAAAACGAGGCTCTTGCTGTTCCCTCAATACAAAACTTATCCATAAGGGGTTGCGTACAATGATGCCCTGTTCTCACCGCAATGCCTTTTGCGTCCAGCCACATCCCTAAATCATAATGATGTACTCCCTCAACAATAAAAGAAGCCACAGCAACCTTATCTCTGCTAGTGCCAATAATTTTTACTTCGGGAATTTCACTTAGCTTATCCGTACAATAACGAAGCAGAGCGTCTTCGTGTGATTTTACCTTGTCTTTACCAATTTCATTGATAAAAGCTATTGCTTCCTTAAAGGCAATTACGCCTGCAATATTGGGGGTTCCTGCTTCAAATTTATACGGCAACTCGTTATATGTCGTCTTTTCGAAGGTAACATCTTTGATCATCTCTCCACCTCCTTGATAAGGAGGAATGTGATCTAAAATCTCTCGTTTCCCATATAAAACACCGACACCTGTTGGACCGTAAGCCTTATGGGCTGATAACACCATAAAGTCAACGTCAAGCGCTTGAACATCCAATGTAAGGTGCGCAGAAGCTTGTGCCGCGGCTATAAAAACCTTAGCGCCTTTACTGTGGGACTTTTTGATAATCTCTTGGACTGGATTGATCGTACCAAGTGTATTGGAGGCATAAACTATGGAGACAATCTTGGTTTGATCCGTGAGCTTCTCTTCAAACTCATCCATATCCATAGATCCATCTTCTAACACACCAACTACATCCAAGTGAGCTCCTGTTGCTTCACAAAGCATCTGCCAAGGCACTATATTGGAGTGATGCTCCATTCCGCTTATGAGTATGCGATCACCTTTAGCCATTTGAGAATAACCAAATGAGTTGACTACCAAGTTAATGCCGTCGGTAGTACCTTTTGTGAAAATCACTTCAGCTACCTCCTTAGCATTGAGAAATGCCCTTACTGCTTCTCTAGTTTCTTCGTATGCTGAAGTTGCTCTTTCAGCTAATGTGTGAATACCACGATGTATATTGGCATTATAGCCCGAATAGTAATCTACCAGAGCTTGAATAACACGCTGTGGCTTCTGATTAGTAGCGGCGTTATCGAAATATATTAGAGGCTTCCCATTTACTTCTTGATGCAAAATGGGAAATTGTCCTCTTATCTCATCAATGTTCAACACTTGTTCGGCGACTAGCATCTGATCTTCCTTCATTTAGTAAGTACTCATTTGCACTACCCAATTAACAAAAATTGGACTCTTTCGGTTTACAAATTAGGCAGGTATCGATCTACTATGATGGACCAAATTGGCATCAAAACTTACCAAGTCTTTCAGTCACTTTTTCCACCAATATCTCTTTTAACCAGTCTGTTTTTACTTTTTCAATTACCTCACTGGCGAACGAATTCAAGAGCATAGCCTTCGCGGTATGCTTTGAAACTCCTCTCGCTTGTAAATAGAAAATAGCATCTTCATCCAACTGCCCCGTGGTACACCCATGAGAGCACTTAACATCATCCGCCCAAATCTCTAACTGAGGCTTTGTGTTCACCGATGCCGTATCCGATAAGACGATATTGTTATTCGCTTGAAAGGCATTTGTTTTTTGCGCATTCGGACGGACATATATTTTACCGTTGAACACACCATTAGATTTTTCATCCATTACACCTCGGTACAGCTCATTACTAAAGCAATTCGCTTTGCGGTGATCTACCGTGGTGTGGTTATCCACTTGCGTACTACTGTTCAGCAAGTACAAGCCATACATATGTGCTTCCGTATGCTCATCATCCAGTGTTATCAGAAGATTATTTCTAATCACTCCCCCTTTGAAATCAAAGGTATAATGATTGAAGAATCCATTAGCCTGTTGATAGGCCAAATGATTTTCTACGTGATACGTTTCTTTATGATCATCTTGTACTTTGTAATAATTTACAATCGCCGACTTTTGAACAGTGACCTGCGTAACATTATTACTCAAAAACTTACTTGAACTTAAGTTCAAACGATATTCCACAATTGATATCTGACTGTTTTCTTCAGCTAGAATAAAATTTCTTTCAAAAGAAAACCCCGATGCATCGGCATCACTCACATTTAAGATGATCAGAGGTTGATCGTTGTCAAATGCTTTATTTTTCTTAACCGTCATGACAGTTCCGTCAGAAAAACTGGCTGTGTTTAACTGATAAAACGGATCTGTATTAGCTTCCTCTCTCTCCACTAATTTGGCAACAGACGAAAAGTTACCAGCTGATAACTTTTCAATTTGAACACCTTCAGCGGATGGAAGAACAGACAACCTTTCATTCAATGTTCCATTTACGAATACCAACAAGCCAATTTGCTTACTACCATTTAGCTGTTGATAGACATCACTTTCCTCTACCTTTGAAGAACTATTGAAACTCCCAAAATCAAAGTGCTTATCGACTATTTTGTTAAAAGGAGTAAACTTATACTCTTCCTGTTTATTGGTAGGGAAACCTACTTCCAAAAACTTATCAAAAGCCTTCTTTTTAGCAGGTCGAATGTCCTCAAGAATACTACTAGATTGATCTAGCAGCTGCCCTAAATTTATCTCAATACTCTCTTTAGTCACCTCTTGCATAAATGATAGGGTTACGCTAATTCCGCCTCTTCTTTTATCCAGTCGTATCCTTTTTCTTCTAGTTCCAAAGCCAACTCTTTGGTACCAGTTTTCACAATACGTCCTTTATACAAAATATGAACGTAATCGGGAACGATATAATCTAGTAATCGCTGATAATGCGTTACTACAATAGTAGCGTTATCGGAAGACTTTAGTTTATTGACTCCATTCGCAACAATTCTAAGTGCATCAATATCCAAACCAGAGTCAGTTTCGTCTAACACGGCCAATCTAGGCTCTAACATAGCCATCTGGAAAATTTCATTGCGCTTCTTCTCACCACCTGAAAATCCTTCATTCAAAGACCTACTTAACAAAGACTGGTCTATTTCCACAAGTTTCATTTTCTCTTTCATAAGTGATAAAAATGAAACGGCATCAAGCTTATCTAAGCCTCTATGCTCTCTAATTTGATTTAGAGCTGTTTTCAAAAAGTTAGTAGTGGTCACTCCAGGGATTTCTACTGGATACTGAAAGGCTAGGAAAATTCCTTCTCTCGCTCGTTCTTCTGGAGCTAGCTCCAACAAATCCTGGTTAAGAAAGTCAATGCTTCCACCAGTTACTTCATAGTTTTCACGACCCGCTAACACTGAAGCCAATGTACTTTTTCCAGAACCATTTGGCCCCATTATAGCATGAACTTCACCGGGCTTAACCTCCAAGTTTATTCCCTTCAAGATCTCTTTCTCCTCAATTCTTGCCTGTAGATTGGATATTTTAAGCATTATACGCTAAATGTTTTTGTTGAGGCTGACTCAACGAATTTTGTAATTAATTCAGATTTATTTTCGGGATTATCCTACACTACCTTCAAGGGTAAGCGCAAGCAATTTTTGGGCTTCAACAGCAAACTCCATTGGAAGTTGATTTAGCACTTCTTTAGCATAGCCGTTTACAATCAATGCCACTGCTGACTCTTCATCGATTCCACGTTGTGTACAATAGAAGATTTGATCTTCTCCGATCTTAGAAGTTGTTGCTTCATGCTCTACTTGAGCCGATTTATTCTCAATATCTATGTATGGAAATGTGTGTGCTCCACATTGATCCCCTAATAGGAGTGAGTCACATTGCGAGAAGTTACGTGAATTCTCCGCACGCTTCATGATTTTCACTTGACCTCTGTAGCTATTTTGTGATTTACCTGCGGAGATACCTTTAGACACAATTCTCGATTTTGTGTGCTTACCGATGTGCACCATTTTGGTACCTGTATCTGCTTGTTGGAAGTTATTGGTTACCGCAACGGAGTAAAATTCTCCCATTGAATAGTCCCCTTTCAATATACAAGACGGGTATTTCCAAGTTACAGCAGAGCCTGTTTCTACCTGGGTCCAAGATATCTTCGAGTGATCACCAAAGCAAAGTCCTCGCTTCGTCACAAAGTTATAAATACCCCCTTTTCCGTTTTTATCTCCAGGATACCAATTTTGTACAGTTGAGTACTTTACTTCTGCTCCCCTGTTTGCATATATTTCTACTACAGCAGCGTGTAGCTGATTTTCATCTCTTTGTGGTGCCGTACATCCTTCTAGATAACTCACGTAAGAATCATCTTCGGCCACAATCAACGTTCTCTCAAACTGACCTGTGTTGGCAGCGTTAATTCTAAAATAGGTAGATAACTCCATAGGGCATCTAACACCTTTTGGAATATAACAAAATGATCCATCAGAGAACACTGCAGCATTCAGCGCAGAATAAAAATTATCTGCTACTGGCACAACGGAACCTAAATACTTTCTAACCAGTTCTGGATGTTCTTGAACTGCTTCACTAAATGAACAGAAAATAATACCCAGTTCACCTAAAGTTTCTTTAAACGTTGTAGCTACGGAAACCGAATCGATAACGGCATCCACAGCGACACCAGTTAGTCGTTTTTGTTCTTGTAACGAAATACCTAGTTTTTCGAAAGTAGCCAATAATTCTGGATCCACTTCATCGAGACTTTTAGGTTTTGTTTTTTGCTTTGGTGCCGAGTAATAGATTAAATCTTGAAAATCTACTTTCGGATAGTTCACATTTGCCCAATCTGGTTCTGACATAGCGGACCATGTCTTGAAAGCGTTTAGCCTCCATTCTAATAACCAATCCGGTTCATTCTTTTTGTGAGAAATGAAACGAATAATATCCTCATTCAACCCTTTTGGTGCCTCATCCACCTCAAAGTCTACTGTCCAACCGTGCTCGTACTCTTTAGAAGTAAACTCTGCTAATATCTGTTCGTCCTTGCTCATAGAATTCAGTAACAGCCTTATTTAGACTAGTTTTAATTAACCGCAAAAGTATAACATAATAACCGTATAAATGTTCCCAAGAAAATTATTTAAATTTTTACTTTGAAATCGACCTACAATAAATTCAATCATTTCCCCGAAGATCATAATTATTAATTCCCAAACTAAGAATTGGCTTATTCACTTATTTCGTCGGGTTGCTCCTACTACCTTGAAATAAAATGAATGAACAACTTCAAATTGATAACTCTAGTTAAGTACTTTTAGGATCAAAAAGCAAAGCTGTAGAGCCAAATATCATTTGGAGTGATACCGATTTATTTGGTAAGGTTGTTTTAGGTGGATAAGCCAATCAATCCAACAATAGTTGTCTAGAGAGATCGAATTAGAAAATATAGAAATGCGAAAAATACTTATCACAGGAGCAACTGGGAAAATAGGCATGAGTTTCGTTTCGGAGCTATCAAGTTCTTTATCAGACTGGCGCCTCATAATTGACACACGAAACCCTCAAAGCCAAACGGTACAATTCCTAAAAGCATTATGTCGTCATCCTGTTGAAGCAGTAACACTCGATCCAAGTGACTTGAGTAAATTGCCGTACCTTGACGGACTTACAGATGTATTTATAGTCGCTCCGTTTTCACCGCGTATAGATTTATGGCATGAGAGGTTTCTACAACTATTAGAATACAATCAAATTGCGCCTAGGATAATTAAAGTGAGTGTTACCGGTGCTAAGAATCCAAAAAGCAACTCAGGTGTAGGGAATGTACCTGGACAACACTGGCTTGGAGAGCAAAAACTGCGAGAAACCGGTTGGGACAACGTGAGCATTCGTCCGAACATCTTTATGCAACACTTCATGATGAATACTGGACTCTACGTCAAAGGAGAAAACAAGTTCTATTTACCCTATTCTGATCAAGGAGTGTCATGGATAGATTGTACTGATATTGCCAAGTGTGCTTATGGGTTGTTCGCCGACCTAGGGAAATTTCAAAAATACAATTCGACCGCGTTTGAGCTTACCGGTCCAAAAGCGATATCACCAAAAGAAATGGCTCAAGTACTTACTCATTTAAAAGGTGAAAAAGTCATCCATTATGATTCTATGCAAGCTTTCGAGCAACGTTGCGCTGAACTTGCTATAAAGGATAACATCAAGCACTTTTATAAAGAAGCAGGAGAAGGTTGGTTTAGTCATATTGAAACAAAAGCTTTCCGAGATATTACCGCTAAACTTCCGAAGAGCTTTGCCGAATTTGCTTTGCAAAATCGGTATTGGTTCCATCAAAGCTGATGAAAGTAAAAAGCCAACCTTTGGGTTGGCTTTTTGAATTTTCTTACCTGTCAAACGCTAAACCTAGTATACTCAAATCTCCCTGATCTCAGAAGTTAGGTCAACTTTAAAATTCCAAATGTCTATTTAAACTTTCCTCTAAGGAAATAAAGGTTTCTGTTCTTTCGATTCCTTCAATCTTTTGAATTTTATCATGAAGAACATCTCTCAAATGTTTGGTATCCTTACAGTGTATCTTCAAAAAGATATTGTAATTACCAGTAGTGTAATGCACCTTGACTACCTCAGGCACCCCTTTAAGCTGCTCTACCACTCCGTCGTATAGCGAGCTCTTTTGCAAATAAATTCCGAGGAAGCATGTAACATCATAGCCTAATTTAGCGTAGTCCATCTTAAGTGTAGTACCACGTACCACACCCATTTCTTCCAATTTTTTCATGCGAACGTGTACCGTACCTCCAGACACAAAAACCTTTTTTGCTATCTCTGTATAAGGTATTTTTGCATCCTCCATTAGCAAGTTGAGGATCTTCAGGTCAACATTGTCAATCTCGTAATTTTTACTCATTATTGATTGCGCTTATTGATAATAATGCAATTTTATACAGAATCTCTGTATTGAGTAACATATTTATGATAAAAAAATTAATAAAATTTTAAAGATTCAGTTGACATGCTTACTTTTGAGGAAATGATTGAGAAAACAGACGGTTTTCAACAGCAATTAGTACTACATAATGTAGGG
>CAYMST010000125.1:0-13626 GCA_964393115.1 uncultured Roseivirgaceae bacterium
ATTAGAAAATCTATTCCATCCATAAATCACTTTGAAATAGACACTTAACACACGCGTATTGAATCACCATAGCACTGCTATGCCTCTTCAATATAAGCGTCTCTTTCTTTGCACTTTATGGCTTCATTGCGATCTCTAGTACAAACCCCGGGTTAAAAACAGTACCCAAAAAAAGTTTCTTGAAACATATAAAAGGATTTATCCTTTCGAAAAAACGGCAACACGCGAATAAGTGGTTTAATGTTTTTCATACCAATGCCTGTCTTAATGGGGGATTTCAAAGTAAAATAATGAAGTATAGTCCGAAAATTGCATTGCCAAAGATAATTTCATTCTTGGCAGCTTGCAGCTTAGTCTTCTTAAGCTGTTCTCAGGAAAACTCAGAAGAATTAGAAGAATTCGTAATTCTCGACAATAGACTCGACAGTGTCTATTTGATCGCCAAAGAAATATATTATTGGCAGGACCATCTGCCTAGCAAGGACAAATTCACACCTAATCAGTATGAGGCTCCAGGTGAAATACTACGAGCATTCCGATCATACAGTCCCGACCAAGTCGACCGTTGGAGTTTCGCGATTCCTTCAAACACTTGGAGGAACAGTACTCAAGGAACCATTGGAAACTTTGGCATTGGTTTAAAATTTCATAAAAATAACGATTTGAGAATCGCATGGGTTCATAGGCAATCCAGTGCCGACCAAATGGGATTGCACAGAGGTATGAGAGTCTTGAAGGTAAATGATATTGACGCATCGAATGAAAATGCTAAAGCCATCACCAGTATAATCAATGAAGAAACGGAAATAACACTGAAAGTAATATACCAAGAAGTCAGCCAGGAAATTAGTATCCGCAAAACAGTCTATCCGCAAAACCCTATATTGACATTTGAGGTTTTCGAATATGAACAGCGTAAAGTGGGTTACCTGAATTTCTTTAGCTTCACCAGTAAAGTAGAGCGCCAACTCCCTGAGATATTTGCTTCAATTGCTCAAGACGAAGTACCCCACTTAATTGTTGATCTCAGGTATAACGGAGGAGGTTTTTTGAACGTAATGGAAGCGCTTGCGAGTCATATTATCCCGGAAGAATATGTGAGTGAAATTATGTATCAAAAAGATCACAATAAAGTATATCAAGATTTCGACTCCAAAGTGTTTTTTACCGCAGTAAGCAATCCTAGCCCTATCAAAAAAGTGAGTTTTATCACTACCAGTAGAACTTCATCAGCCAGTGAAATGTTAATACAAATTCTAAAGCCCTACATGGAAGTCAATGTGATCGGACAACAAACTGATGGTAAGCTAATGGGCATGTATAATGTTCCATATGATGGCCACATACTCTCTCCCATTTCATTTCGCATAACAAATGTGTTAGGTCATCATGATAACTTCCTTGGTTTGTCACCTGATATATTCGAGATCGACGATTTAGAACACGACTTCTCGCTGGATGAAGCATGCATTAAGCGTGCGCTGAGTGCTGAACCGCATCCAAATCAAAATAATAGGTTAGCGACGCAAAACTTCCCACTTATAGTTGAATCTCACCAGCTCATATCGGGAGCAATGGCACCATGGCGTCAGTGATGATCGGGTCACCAATAGATTCATTGACATTTGTAGGTATTATTCGAAAGGCTATGCCGCATTTACTCATTGTTTTTATATTGACCATAGGGCATCTCCCATATTCCACTTATTACAAGGCAGAACTAAACCTCTTCTTCTTGCTAATCATAGGCATCACATTTAGTATCAATTGGAAATACCTGTGGCACGCATTACCTGAAAACAGTACGGAAAAGTCATTTCTCATATTACTTATCTACCTATTAATCAACGGACTAACAACAAACAAAGCCTCTAACCAGGTCACTAACTTGATTCTTCAAACGCTTTTATTGTTTTTTAGTCTGAAAATCAGTTTAAAGCATTGCAGAGCAGAGAATTTATACACCACCGTTTTAGGACTTTCAACGATAATACTATTTGTTGAATGTGCATTTTGTGTGATGCAATACTTAGGAAAAAGCACGAACATAAACGGTAGGTATCTCATTGGTGGAATCTCTGGACATCCTGGCATTACCATGTGCTCTACAGTTCTTCCCATGAGTTTAGTCGTTCCGGGAAATCTATTTCAAAACCCTAAATCACGAACAAAACTAATTTTTTCGTTAACCTTATTATTGATGACCTTAGCTCTAGCCGTTTTTCTTAAATCCAGGGCTTCAGTCGCTGTTATCGTTGTAGTCTTAGGGGTCCATTTATACCGAACTGTCAAAATAGCGCCAATATGGAAGAGGAAAATTATCCCTTTGACGGGATTAGCTTTCATTTCAGGCTTGGCGGTCCTTAAATTCAACTCGACGCTTGGTCGACTATCTATATGGAAAAAGTGTATTTCAATACTATCTGATACCCCAATGTTCGGAAGAGGCCTTGGTAATTTTATTGCTGAATTTAATAATTACCAGCGTGGTTATTTTTCGGCTAACCAACATTTACTCCACGACAAGTCAGCGGAATATACTTCAATGGCTTACAATGATTTCTTGGAAATAGGAGTAGAAACAGGGGGCATTGGTATGTTGCTATTGATGATAACATTTGGCGGTTTTTTCAAAAACCAATCGAACCTCTCACGTGCAAGCTCCCCTTTTACTACTTTTTATTCTGGAATAGCTTTAGTTATTATCATGCTCACGTGGTCACTTATCAAAACGACTTACTTCCTAAGCTTTTTCACATTAATTATAATTCTCAGCAATAAGTCCCATGAACTCAAAAACAATCACTAACGTTTTTATACGCATAGGGATAGTTGCCACTATGTATTATTTGGTCGATGTTAATTTAAATCATCACAGTTCCAGGTTGAAGTATGAAAAAGCTTTACAAGCTTTCCTAAGAAGAGACACTCCAGAGATGCTATCACACCTGAGAAGCGCATACATAATGGATAAGAATAATAAGTTTATTAATGAGACTTATTGCAAGACCCTAGCTAAACACAACGAGAAAGGGGCTATTCAAACCTTAAAAGAAATAATATCACAAAGTCCTCACCCCAATTACTTTGTAGCCCTAGGTAGAAATTACCTAAGGAACGAAAAATTTGACTCCGCCGACTATTGTTTCACTCAGGCGCATTATGCTCAACCATTTTTGCTCACCCCATTGTACTGGAAAGCCAAAAATTTTTACGCTCAGGGCGATAACGCTAGTGGAGACTCAATAGCCCTGGTGGTGATTAATAAAAAACCTAAAGTAAAATCTGCATCGACGATCCTATTAAAGCAGCGACTAAAGAAAATGTTAAAAAACAGTTAATTAAACCCGAAATTTGCATTAGAAAATCTATTCCATCCATAAATCACTCTGAAGTAGACACTTAACACACGCTTATTGAATTACCATAGCGCTGCTATGCCGCTTCAATATAAGCGTCTCTTTATTTGCACTTTATGGCTTCATTACGATCTCTAATGCAAAATTCGGGTTAAATAATGATCGGCACTATTTGACCTGGTCACTAAAAAATAAACACCTGAAGGCAGAAAAAATATATCAACGGTGTTTTGACCGGAGGCAGTTGACTAAAGTGATTTTCCACTGATACTAAGAATGAACATATGATCAATCAATAGAACATCGTGAATGGTTAAGTTGGTGTTAGCAAGGTTTGGATAATGGCTTAACCTCTTACTATTGCTGCTTACATTTGAAATAGGTTCACCCTCTTCAGTTACGGTGACAGCCTATTTAGAAGTGGTGTCATTCCGTATCTGTAGATTCTTCTCGATAATACTATATGTGCATAGTCACATCACTGTCCCATGCCCATACAGCTGACAAACCTTTAGCTAACTGTACATCGCAGGTTGCATCATCAACGAAGTAGCCGTTTCAACCATCATAGTTTCCCTCATCAGTCATCCCTCCACTCTGATCAAGTGACGGACATAGATAGACTTAAGGTACCAATAAAGCCAATAACGTATAAACCACAAGAATTAATAGAGTCGTTTATACATTCGACCAACTCATTTTTTTCATAATAATTGAATTTCGATTTTTAAATTCAATTTATAAGTAACCATCCGAATGAGTTTCTTACACTTGTTCTAAAAAAAAATCAGATGCTTTATATGGTTACTGCATTCTAACCTATGTTCAAACAACAATTTCAAAACCAATCAATAACCATTCCTTAAAGATTTCTCTTTTTGATGCCAAAACTTTAGCATCATTGACTAGATTTCTATCATGAAGTTGATGCGCTCCCAATTCTATAAAATAGCTTGGATCACCTTTGCTTGGTTACTGGTATCACTTTTTAAGTTTATGATTACCTATGGAGCGATTATTGACCTCGAGCTTTACGAGCAAGTAGATGCTTTAACTCCTTTTAAAACAAGTATTCTTACGGGGATACTCGCAGGGATTTTAGGAGGGACAACCATGGTTTTTCTTTGGGAAAAATGGATTAGATCAAAACCATATGGGTGGACTATCAGGAATATATGCATCTCTTATATCTTGATATTCACGGTGATAGCATATTTTTCCAATGCCTTCTATCAAAGTCAAATGCTTGATGTAGCACTATTCGACAGTCACATTTTATTCATTGCCGCTCAGCGCCTTACTTATGCTACCACGTTAATACCTTTTACTACCTGGTTAATAGTGGTGGTATTGACGGTCATCACCTTACAAGTCAATGATAAATATGGCCCTGGTGTTTTCATTAAGTTTTTAATGGGGCGTTATTTCAACCCTAAGAGAGAACAGCGAATTTTTATGTTTCTAGATTTACGTGCCTCTACTTCTATCGCGGAAAGACTTGGTGAAAGAGATTACTTCTTTTTTTTGAAGGACACATTCAGGTATGCCACTCCTGCTATTCTAAAGTCAAAAGGTGAAATCTATCAATATGTTGGAGATGAGATTGTCATTAGCTGGGAACTTGATAACGGTATTAAGAATTTGAATTGTATCCAGTGTTATTTTAATATCCGAGAAGACTTAAAAGATCAAAAAGTGTACTTTCAGGAGCGATATAATGAATATCCTGAATTCAAAGCAGGTATTCATTACGGACATGTGATGGCAGGGGAATTGGGTGTAGTAAAGCGAGAAATAGCGTTCTCGGGGGATGTCTTGAACACAACCGCCAGAATTCAGTCCAAATGCAATGAGTTGGGAACAGACTTTCTTGCCTCTGATGATGTTGTGCAACTTCTCAAGCCCACTGGTGTTTACCAGCCAACAAGAATTGGAGAAATTGAACTTCGCGGGAAAAAAGACCCCATAACTTTGTTTACCGTATAAAAGCTTTACTCTGTTCTTTCGATTTGTACAGATAAAAACACATTCGCCAAAACAAGTCTTTTTATACGAAAAAAGGCAAGTTAAAAACTACTTATACAACTGATTATCAACCCAAAAAATCAGCTCATCAAAAATTTACTTTTCCTCTTCTTTTTTCCTATCCCACGTTGCTTATTCAAGATACCTACAAAATGGAGTTGTGGTAGGTATCAAAACAACATTACTTCGCCGCTTCATTAACTAACACGTAAATCATGAAGATTATAAGAATTGTATTTCCTTTAATTTTAATCACATTGGCGAGTTGTTCCGATCAAATATTGGAGGAAAGTCAAGACCCGTCATCCGAAACGGAGAGCGGATGGATAACAACGAACGGGCTAAATGCACAACTAGAGGTAGAGAATGCCATAAAAACCCGGTACCAGGGATTTACGGTTACCATACCTCAAGTACTCGTTTGGATAAACCCTAATATGGCAACGGAATGGAGAGAAGCCTCTGAAGTAGCTATTTTTAGATGGAACCAGCAGCTAGAAAAGATCAAGTTCGGACTTACAACCAACCGAAGTGCCGCTGACATCGAAATCCTTTATGATTCTCAGGAGACTGAGGCTGCTTTTTCAAGTTCAGTTCCCCTGGATGGCAATATACTGACTAGTTCACCCAGTAGTCAATTTCCTTCTAATGGTCAGCCGGTGAGAAAGCTATGGATTAACCCTGATTTTAACCAATGCTCATCAGGACAGACTACTGACATCAGAGTTGCTGGAGTTCAACACATCCTGGGCATTAATATTGGATTTGTGAACATCAATAATACCAATGAAGGAATAGAAGTACCAGGAGTTCCTGATAATCCGAATTCAATTTTTGCCTTTAATAGAGCCTGTGATAGAAATAGAGACTTCTCTGCGCAAGATATTCAAGCCATTAAAGTACTTTATGGCGCTGACGAATACTTACCTGGTGACTGGAATGGAAGTAGCACGAATAGAGATGATGTGGCATTCAGAATTGGGAATAGAATTAATATTGATATCGACTTAGATGGGGATATAGATATTTCATTCACTTACGGCACTGGAAATTTAGAGGACCAATATCTCGTCGGTGATTGGAACGGCGACGGAAGAGATGATATTGCCATCAGAAGAGGTAATCTTATCGCCATGGGCTTTGACTTGAATGGGTCTGCTGAATTTTCCTTCAGATATGGATTTGGTAACGGAGAAGATGACTATTTATCAGGTGACTTCAATGGTGATGGTGTAGATGATATTGCGGTAAGACGTGGTAACCAAATTATCGTTACTTACGATTTTAATAGTGGTGGACCTCTAACGGTATTCCGATATGGACTTGGTAACAGTGAAGACGATTACTTGACAGGAGACTGGAACGGCAACGGCACAGATGGTATTGCAATCAGAAGAGGAAGACTAATAGCCTATTCAAATGATTTAAACGGAACCGCAGAAGGTTCTTTTAACTTTGGAGGTGGAGATGATGACTTCCAATACTTCACCGGCGACTTTGACGGTGATGGACAAGATGATATTGCGAGCGTAAACAATGGTACGTTTTCGGCTTCTACAAACTTGAATACATCACCGGAAATCACCGTAAACCTTGGAACAGGACTAAAATAACCAATACATTATTCCCAAAAAGGGCAGCACATCATGATTAATCATGATGTGCTGCCAATATTTTTGTCTATCAAATCTCCTAAAGCAAATAATGAGTGATAAAAAACCTTTCATTTTCAAATCCCATATGGTAAACATTTCTTGCCATAGCCGGTTTGGTAACCATGAAAATGCTAATTATCACAACCGCTGCATTAGTTTCATTAGGAATCATTCTTCAAGGATGGGTCATGTCCATTAGCGACGTCGAAGAACAACCGTATAAAGTCGTGATGTCTATTGATAAGGTTGAAATACGCTATTACCCTCCCGCCAGAATGTTATCTGTATTAAGTAAAACACCTCAAGAAGAAACGAAACAAACCAATAACAGTAATTTCCGTGTTCTTGCAGGTTATATCTTTGGTGGAAACAGCACACAACAAAAGTTCGCCATGACAACTCCTGTCCATATGCATCAAACAGACACAGGAAGTCGCATGAGCTTCGTTTTCCCACAGCAAACGTGGAATGCAACGTTACCTGAACCAAATGACCAATCCATTAAATTCCACTGGTCGGAAGCGCAATACGTCGCTGCTATTAGGTTTGGTGGTTTCCGGACTCCAGAACTAGAGTTCGAGCACCAAAAGCAACTCATAAAAACCTTAAGCACTCATGGCATAGAGCATATGTCAGACTTTCGAATGCTTGGTTATGATCCACCGTTTAAAATGGTAAATAGACGAAATGATTTAATTGTTTCGATCGACCCTGAAACAGTACCGAAATAATACCATTCTCGCACCTCCATAGGCTGACAGCAGCTCAAAGCAAGAATAATTTCCCTTCTTTGCTTGTTGATAATTAATGAGACGAATGAAAAAATCCGAGAAGGTAGATTTTGTGGTGAACAAGCTGGAAGAACTGTATCCTGAAGTACCGGTTCCTCTGGACCATTATAGTCCCTATACACTTTTGGTTGCGGTACTTCTATCCGCACAATGTACTGACGAACGAGTAAACAAAACCACTCCTGAGTTATTCGCACTTGCGGATAACCCTTATGACATGGCTCAAGTGCCCGTAGAAACCATAAAGGAAATTATTAGACCTTGTGGTTTGAGCCCGATGAAATCAAATGGCATTTCTAAATTATCTAAAATACTAATAGAGGAGCATAACGGGGAGGTCCCTGCGGACATGGAAGCGTTAGAGCGACTTCCTGCCGTGGGCCACAAAACAGCTTCCGTGGTTATGGCACAAGCCTTTGGCGTTCCTTCTTTTCCTGTTGACACGCATATTCACAGATTAATCTACCGTTGGGGATTATCTAATGGTAAGAGCGTTCAGCAAACAGAAGTCGACTGTAAAAGGCTCTTTGACAAATCCTTGTGGAATAAACTACACTTACAAATCATCTATTTTGGAAGAGGTTATTGCCCTGCACGCGGGCATAATCCTCATAACTGTCCAATATGCTCACAGATTGGCAGAGCTCCAATTTTTCAGGAGTTTGACTTAAAGCCACCAAAAAAATAACCACTTTTACCCTCCACCCTTATATAACACCTAAAGTCATATACATGAAAAATGTTTTTCTATACCTTATCCTAGGCTGCGCAACTCTTGCTTCTTGCACTACTAAATCTGCTAAACCAAACCCAATCTCAGTTCAATACATTGACGTAAATATGGCGAGTAGTATCATCACTAAAGATCACAATACTATCATTCTAGATGTACGCACTCCTCAAGAATTCAATGCAGGTCATTTACCTAATGCCTTAAATATCAGCATACACGATGAACAGTTTTCAGAAAAAGTCAATAAACTCAATAAATCAAAGCATTACATTGTTCACTGTGCTGCCAACGTAAAAAATGGACGTAGCGCAAAATCCCTAAAAGTGATGTCAGATTTAGGATTCCCATATTTGAGTAGCATGAATGGAGGATATGCAGCTTGGAAAGAAGCAGGTAAAGCGGTTATCAAAGACTAAATGCAGGCTTAAGGCATCGAGGATATCTCTGATATTTCTTCTAAGACCTTTTGTACAGATTTCTTTTCTGGGAAGAAGTCCAGGATTTTCTGAATTACTTCCTCCACCACAGCATCTGGACATGAAGCACCACTAGTGACCAACACTCTCAAGTGTTCTTTTTCAGGAATAAACGAAGATCTTTTCTCCGTCTTCGTGTGTCTATCAAAATGAACTATAGAATCTTTTGCTTCTATTTTATCTGCAGCATTAATAAAATAAGTCGACAGTTGACTTTCGCAAAGCTCTACCAAATGAGTAGTATTCGCGCTCTTATACCCTCCTACTACCAATGCCAAATCAGCAGGAACCTTCAGCAATTCGTACAATGCCTCTTGGTTATCAGAAGTAGCATAGCACAGTGTATCCTTGGTATCCGCATAATACGTCTTGGTATCCTGTCCTATAAACTTCTGAGCGAGTGCTTCTTTTATATACTTAGCAATGGCTTTAGTCTCTGTAGCCAGCATGGTAGTTTGGTTCACAACTCCCACCTTTTTAAGGTGTTCTGCCGGGTCAAACCCATGAGTTCTATTTCCTGCATCCCTGAAGTAATTTTGAAATACTTCTTTTGGTCTTTCTGACGCAATAACTTCTCCCAGCCGCTTTGCCTCTTCCATGTTTTGAATAATCAGTGCATGACCATTTTCCGCTGCGTGAGAAAAGGTTGCCCTCGTTTCTTCATGGTCAATCTTGCCATGAATGATAACCGTGTACGCTTTAGTACTTAATATCTTTGAGCGCTTCCAAACTCTTCCAACAAAAGGACATGTCGTATCGTATTTTTCAATGCTAACCCCTTTTTTCTTGAGTAGCTCTTCGATCTCTATCGTGGTCCCAAATGCTGGTATTATAACAATATCTTCAGACTGAATTTCACTCCAAGGAATGTAGTTATTCCCCTTAGTATCCTGAATAAAGCGGACTCCCATATCCGCCAGATCTTGATTCACTTTTGGATTATGAATCATTTCACTGATGAGATACACCTGTTTATCAGCATACTCAGCAATAATACGGTACACCGTTTCAATTGCATTTTCTACGCCAAAGCAAAACCCGAAATGCCTAGCTGTATATATAGTTAGGGGTCCAAAATCTAGCTCTGTAGGAGAAAGGTCAGCTCTATTCTGTTTAGATTTCTTCCGAATATTTTTAATACTGGAAATAATAGTAGAGCGATATTTATTCGGGATATCAAATTTTCTCATTTACGAACGCCACTTGACTTCAACAGGATTACACTACGCCTATTCTAATAGATTTAGTTATTAAACCAGCGTCGTAATAGACACAATTACTTTCGTTTGGTTGAACTAAAACTTGTAATTCCTTATGTAAAAGTAAGTGTTTATACAAAAAGTTTAGTTTACCTAATGATCTGTTGATGTACATAAGGGCTAGAACCTTAAGACCATCTAACGCATACGACAAAGAGAGACGTAACCACTTCAGTCGTTTGCCAGTGGGGTGAACAAAATTCAAGATAAACTTATTTTGTTTATCAGCTATATCGAAATTCTAAAGCCCATGCTTATGTATAAACTTTATACAAAACCTCGAGATTTTATGACTTGTCTTACGAGTTAAAAAGAGTCTTTTTGATAACGCTCTTTACAATCATTCATTTTACAAACTAAGCTTCCCATAAAATCGTACCAACACCCCCTTCTTTGTTTCATTATAATTAAAATCACTTTACTACATACCAAAACGATTAAGAGATTAATTAACGGTTTGAAAAAACTAAATTTCTCAACCTAGATTGGAAGACCACCAAAAAGAATAAAATTAAATATTGAGATTTAAGTGGATGATAATGAAGCATCAAGAAGCGAAGATCAGACACACAAAAAAGCCTTTAGTTTGCTCCAAACAAACATTATTGGTTAATTCGAAGTAGTCAAGTAAAGCTTAAACATGAAATTTTTAACGTATTCACTAGCCCTTTTAGTCGCAGTTATGACCAGCTGTTCAGACCAATTTGATAATGATCAGGTCGAGGTGTCAGCCAATAATTCAACCATATCAACCAAGGATTTAAATGCTCAAACCAATGTTACAAACGCCATCAGAACTCGATATCGTGGGTTTACGGTTACCATTCCAGAAGTCCTGGTTTGGATCCATCCAAACATGGTGACTCAATGGAGAGATGCTTCTGAAACAGCAATTACTAGATGGAACCAGCAATTAGAGAAAATCAAATTTGTGCTAACAACTAATCGCAACGCGGCCGATATGGAAATTCTTTATGATGCTCAAGAATCCGAGAGTGCCTTTTCTAGTTTCGTTCCTCTTCCAGATAATATCTTAACCAGTTCACCCAGTAGTCAGTTTTCGTCAAACGGCCAGCCAGTCCGAAAATTATGGATTAACCCTGACTTTAATAGATGTCCTGCTGGTCAAACAACGGACATTAGAGTTGCTGCAGTACAACATATTTTAGGATTGAATATTGGTTTTGTAAACATAAACACGAACGAAGGAGTACAAGTACCAGGTGGTATTCCAGACAACCCCAACTCTATATTTGCCTTCGATAGAGCATGCGATAGGTTCAGGGACTTTACTGCTCAAGATATTCAAGCTATCAAAGTATTGTATGGCGCTGATGAATACTTACCGGGTGACTGGAATGGAAGCAGTACCAATAGAGATGATGTTGCCTTTCGTATTGGCAACAGAATCAATATTGATATTGACTTAGATGGAGACGTGGATATTTCATTTGCATATGGTAGAGGAAATCTTGAAGACCAATACTTAGTGGGCGACTGGAACGGAGACGGAAGAGATGACATCGCCATTCGTAGAGGTAATCTCATTGCCATGGGTTTCGATCTAAATGGTACTGCAGAATTCTCTTTTAGATATGGATTTGGCAATGGAGAAGACGATTATCTAGCAGGTGACTTTAATGGAGACGGCATAGACGATATTGCTGTTAGACGTGGAAACCAAATTATCATCACCTATGACTTCAACAGTGGAGGTCCCCTCACCGTGTTTAGATATGGACGCGGCAACGCAGAAGATGATTATCTGACTGGAGACTGGAATGGCGATGGCACAGACGGTATTGCCATTAGGAGAGGGAGATTAATTGCCTATTCCAACGACTTGAACGGGACCGCTGAAGGCAATTTTAACTTTGGTGGCGGGAATACTGACTTCCAGTACTTCACGGGAGACTTCGACGGAGATGGACAAGATGATATTGCTAGCGTAAACAACGGTACATTTTCTTCGTCCACAAACCTGAATACGTCACCAGAGATCACCGTGAGTTTAGGGACAAATTTGAGGTAGTTAACAATAAGCACACAACAAAAAGGCATCAAGATTACACTTGGTGCCTTTATTAAATTCTACACATTTCATGAAAGAATAGCTACTTACCTGCAATGTTAATATCTATCTGTAATCTCCAAGTGTAGACAATTCAAAATATTTCACTACCCAGGCAAGCCATACCGATCCATATCTGTACAATTTTCGTTTCTTGCTTCACTAAACTCTCTTATTTAGAAATATGTCGACACGGGTATGAAGATGTATCAAAAGTCATCAATAAATGGCAACCTCAACATCACCTAGATACCTTTTGAGCATATATACAAATCCCTGAAGAATAACCAAATGCATTTAAAAGAACTCTAAAAGGAAACAACACAATATCTATTAGACTAATCATAGCCATACCAAGATTTAGTCTTTTCAGATACCTTTTCAAGGGTTTAAAATCAGTTCTCTTACTATTAGGCCAGTAACTTTTATCTCCAATCATGTAAGAAAAAGAAGAAACAACACTCATGTCATTATTTTCTAGCATCAGTTTTAAGTTTTTTTCTCGAAAGCAATGAAGATGATGAGGGGGTCTAAGCGCATAAATACGCTTGAAGATAAATTTGAAAACACTATCCTGAGGATATCTTTTCTTATGCCCCTTAAAAGTAGAGAGAAAGATTCGAGGACGCAGGAATATCTCCAATGACTTATTGTTTGGTGTCTCAATAATTAAAACTCCGTCTTCATTCAAGCATTTAGTTAAATCAGAAATCATGCCTGATGGATCCTTAAGATGTTCAATGACATGACGAAAAAAGACAATATCAAACCGTTTGTGATTTCCATCCTTGACGAAGTCATCCAATCTTTGATTGTATACCGATTTAATTTTATTATGTTCTTGGGCGAATTTAACCGATTGTTGATCCAACTCGATCAAAGTAACATCCATATTATTGTATTGAGATGCCTCTGTGTAATACCCTAATCCGCCTCCGACATCCAAAAAGCTCCGATATGGCCCAATTCCTAGTTTGTCAATTTTACTTAAGTAACCAGAAAACGCATTTCTGGTGATCTTTCGTTTATGCTCATCAACCTTACCTAACGATTCACGGTCCTTGTAGAGACCATCATAAGCTTTAATTAGTGTAGAATCGTCTGGTAGAGGTGAGATAAATCTTAAGCCGCAATTTTTACACCCTAGGATATTTCCATGCTGCTTACTTCGGCTAATAATGGTTGTTTGATTGCTGTTACAAACAACACATGGGGTGGGATTAGGTTTCATCAATTCTTTCATACAATTGCGATATG
>CAYMST010000126.1:0-13590 GCA_964393115.1 uncultured Roseivirgaceae bacterium
AAGAAATTATTACAGAGACTAAAAATCTTCTTGGAGACACTGGCAAATTAAGATTGTTATTACATGCTATTGCCCGAGGAAACCTGAAGCCAATAGTTGATGCTAAACCGGTTACCAATGGCTTGAGTGAAAAAACAGATGGCATCCATACAACTGTGAAAGAGTTCTTCGCCATGCAAGAAACCTCATTTGCAAACACTACAGGAGGTCTCGAGCTTCAAGACTATCAGTTTACTATACATGCCATGGGCACAAACCTAATCGAATGGTCTAAAGCAGTGCTGGAACATCAATTATTCGCTCCTGAAGCTCGGATTATAGGTTTAACCAGCGAGGGTGATAAAAAGGTATGGAAGGGCTACGCTGCCGTAGCGGCGGCAAAGGCGTCTTTAGATGCCCTAAGCAAATACTTAGCGATAGAATTTGCTCCGTTTGGCATTACGACCAATTTGGTTCAAGCGGGAGTAACCGACACTCCTTCGTTAAATATGATTCCTGGTAGCGACATACTAAAAGACACCGCAAAAATGAGAAACCCATTTCATCGTCTGACAAGACCTGAAGATGTAGCCAATGCCATATATTTATTATGTCGAGATGAAGGAAGCTGGATAAATGGTACAACCCTAGTCGTAGATGGAGGAGAACATTTAAAATAATCCAATGAATCAGGATGAGCTAATTGATAAAGTTTTATCACTAATTCCCCAAACGTCACCATTTAGGTTTATTGACACTATTAAGGATATCTCAAAGGAACAAATCATTGGGGAATACCAGTTCAAGGAAGATGAATATTTTTATGCTGGACATTTCCCAACCAAACCGGTAACGCCGGGAGTAATACTGACCGAATGCGCAGCGCAAACTGCTTTGGTGGCTCATTTGATTTATCATCTATTGGTGGATAACGACCAAGATATGGCTTCATACGAAATGGCGTTTACTTCGTCGAATGTTGAGTTTCTAAAACCCGTATGGCCGGGAGAAAAAGTAACAGTACATGGAACTAAGCAGTATATTCGCTTTCACAAAATGAAAACTTCGGTGAAAATGTATGATAGCGCCGGAGATATCGTTTGTAAAGGCGAGCTATCAGGAATGTACATCATGAAAAAGTAAGGTCATCTTGGAAAAAAGAGTAGTAATCACCGGGCTCGGTATTGTAGCCCCAAACGCCGTTGGACTTGAACACTATACGGAAGCTTTGAAAACCGGAAAATCCGGAATCAGGAGAAACGAGGAATTGGTAGAAAAAGGCTTCGGTTGTCAGATAGCTGGCGTCCCGGACCTTAGCACGGTCAATGTCGAGTCTTATCTATCAGAACTAACCTTAAGATTTCTTAAAAACGATGCTATTATTTACAGTTGTATTGCAGGATTAGATGCGTGGAAGGATGCAGGCCTAGAGCGTCCATCAAAAGATGAAATAGACTGGGACAGCGGAATAATATTTGGAGCGGGATCATTATGTGCCGATCATAATTTGCCAATTCAGGTTGATATGATTAATAAAAAAATGGTCCGAAAGATAGGTTCAAAGGCCGTTGAACAAAGAATGAATAATGGTGCTACTGTTTATCTATCAGGAATGTTGGGGCTTGGTAATTGGGTAGCTTCTAACTCTGCGGCGTGTAGTACCGGTACAGAATCCCTAATCATGGGCTATGACTGGATTAAAATGGGAAGGGCCAAAAGAATGCTGTGTGGTAGCACGGAAGGTCAAGGTTCATTTGCTTGGGCCGGATTTGACTCCATGAGGATACTAGTACGTGATGCCAACGATCAACCAGAAAAAGGCTCCCGTCCTTTAAGTAACAACGCCAAAGGTTTTGTTCCTGGGACAGGCGCTGGAGCACTGGTACTCGAAGATTACGATAGTGCCATAGCACGTGGGGCCAAGATTTATGCTGAAATATTGGGAGGAGCTAACAACTCTGGAGGTCAGCGACTTGGTGGTACCATGGTGGCACCAAACTCGATTGGTGTTAAAAGATGTATCAAGGATGCTATTACTCAAAGCCAAATCACAGCTGACGAAATAGATTTAATATCAGGACATTTGACGTCTACCATGGCTGACCCCATTGAAGTGAAAAATTGGAGCGAAGTATTAAATCGTTCAGGAAAAGACTTTCCGTTCATTAACTCAACAAAAAGTATGATCGGACATGGTTTAGGATCAGCAGGGTCTATGGAGTTAGTGGCTTGTTGTCTACAAATGGAGCATGGTTTTGTACACCCTTCAATTAATGTTGAGCAGCTACATCCTGGTATTGAGGCTATGATTTCAAGAGAATGCGTTCCCAATAACGCCATAGAAAAAGACATTAACATCGTGGCGAAGTCAAGTTTTGCCTTCGGAGATACGAACAGTTGTGCCATCCTGAAAAAATGGAAAGACTGTTAGTTTTTGTAAGAGTTTAATCATATTTGCGCAAAATGAACTGATGTGAAGATGGAAAGGGATGCGATTCTTGAAAAGCTGAAGATTATAATTAGCACGTATATAGAAGAAAAAGATAAACTTGATGGACTTAGTCCTGAAAGCGACTTAATTAAAGACTTGGGAATCAACTCTATGCACGTTGTAGACATCATAATAGATGTTGAATCTGAATTTGATATTCTTATAGAAGATGATCAAATCCAACAAATGACTTCACTTGAAAAGACAGTGGAAATAATTGAGTCTAAAATTGCGGAGAAGGGTTAAGAAAGATTCTAGTTGATAAAAAAGGGCTTGTTAATGGAAATTGACAAGCCCTTTTTTTGTATCACAAAATAACTGTTATACGCAAACCTTTAATCCTTAACAAAAGGTTAGTAATCTGACAATTTAGGATTCCCGATTTTTGAATAATGTGGATAGTTTGTACTGAGAACCCAAAGCCAGACGATTACATTTCGGTCTACGAAACACATTCTTTAAAATGGATAAACAGCATACGGATAGAATATCAAACCTTTCGTTCAAGAAGTTTAGCTATGCATTTTGTAAAGAAAATTCTCTCAAAATACTCATTACATAAAGTCAGATTGATTCATATCGAAAATGGGCAAATTGGACGGTCACGATTATTACATTTGTAGATCACGCCACTTGATACGTGTTAACCACCACTTTCATAATACTCTCATGTAATGACTCCATCGTAAAAGGTTTGGCCAAATAATGCATTCCTGCGTCTAAAAACTTTTGAACATCCTCCGCCAAAACATCTGCGGTAAGCGCTATTATGGGAATATGCTGTGTCCGTCCACTACCCTTTAAGATTTCTGTAGCACTTACTCCATCAAGTACAGGCATGTGAATATCCATTAAGATAACATCATAATCGTTTTTAAAAGCCTCTTCCACTGCTTGCTTACCGTTTGAAACCACACAAAAGTCTGCTTGAGCCAACTTTAAAACTTTATTGATTAATATCTGGTTAACCTTGTTGTCTTCAGCTACTAGAACTTTATAGCCTTTTAGAGAAAGCTCACTATTCCTGTCAAAACTTTTTACGTTATCACAATCAATGTTGGCCTTTTTGAAAGTAAAAGTAAGGTCTACCCTTGTACCAACTCCTAAGGTACTATTTACATTGATCGTCCCACCCATCAAATCGACATATTTCTTTACGATTGACAGCCCCAAACCAGACCCGTCAAATGCTCTATCCTTGCCCTCGTCTTGTTGTCTGAATTCTTGAAATATAAATGGCATGAAATCCTCTGCAATACCAACTCCTGTATCTGACACCACGACAGAAATGGTTTCGGAACTTTTGTCTTGAAGAGGTAATAGACGAACCTTTACGTCTATCCGACCTGAATTAGTAAACTTATATGCATTATTGATCAGGTTGTTCATGATCTGTACCAGCTTCGATTTGTCACCGGAAATATTTCCATCTACTTCTCGGTCTATCTCGAGGTAAATTGGCACTGAATTCTCATGAGATGTGGCTTTGAACTGCTCACAGATATCCTGAAACAACTGTCTCAAACAAAAGTCTGTGTTTTTTAAACCAATATTTCCAGACTCAATTTTAGAAAGGTCCAAAACTGTATTGACTAGTCCCAATAAATGATCGCTGGAGTTCTTGACCATTTTTAAGACATCCAAAACATTATCATCATGTATTGTATTCATGAGATAATCAGTAAAACCAATTATGGAATTTAGAGGCGTACGAATTTCATGACTCATATTAGCTAGAAACTGGCTCTTAGCCTCACTGGTTTTAATAGCTTGGTTTTTGGAATTCAATAGTTCTTGCTTTACGTTTCTCTCTTCGGTAATATCTCTTATTAATCCTACTAGAAATTTATTACCTTCCTGACTTACGAATAACGACTTTTTTGTCAAAATTGTATGTACCAGGCCCTGAGAATCGGTAAACAACTCTTCATTCTCACTGTTTTTCCCAGACTGAAAAACACGATCATCCATCTTCCAAAAAACATCAGCCTCAGCCTTAGGTGAGAAATCATAATCCGACTTACCGATTACATCTTCTCTTTTTTGGTTAATGTGTTTGCAGAAAGCATCGTTAACCACTACCCAAATATGTTGATCGTTCTTAACGAAAACAGGGTCGTCAATGCTATTCACAATTTTATATAAGAAATCTTCCGAAAAATTATTTAACACTGACCCTTCCATGCTAACCAATCATAAATTACCGAGTTGTCCTTTATCAATAATAACGATAATTTAAGCCAATGTAAATCAGAAGTTACCGTTTTCGACTAACCGTTTTTTTTACGGCATGAAGTTTCTTCTTTAAATGAAACAATTTTGCTCACCATACCTTGAAACATAATTTCATGAAATGGTAAGACAGAAAACCAATATAGCCTTCCCCAAACTCCCCTTGGTCTGAAAGTAGCCGTTTGCAGCAATTGATCTTTACTTACTTTAAATTCTAACCAAGCCTCTCCTGGTAATTTCATCTCTGCAAATAGAAGTAATCTTCTACACGAGTAGTCAGCATCAACTACTCTCCAAAAATCTAGTGCATCACCTTTTTTAAGGTCTAACTCACTCCTACGTCCTCTCCTTAAGCCGACTCCTCCCACGAGCTTATCAAGAAATCCACGAAAACGCCATAAGAAATTACCGTAGTACCAACCTCTTTGACCACCAATTTTCCAGACATTATCCCATATTTCCTCTACACTTCGGTCAAAACGTAGGCTTCTACGGTCTGTAAAAACACCATACTTAGGAACAGAGGTAAGGTCCATAAAGTCATCTTCGAAGGACCTATTATAGATAGAATCCTTCCAACTTGAAACTACAACTTCATGATTTTGTATGCGCAAAGCCCGTCTGATTGACTCCTCATAAGAGACACTTTTAACCTTAATCAGGCGAGATATGGATTTATTTTGATCTACTACCACATCGTTTCTCAAACTTTCCACCAGGTGCCTTGCCAAAGAAAAAGTTACCGCTGTAACAAAATACAGCCATAGCGAAGAGAGTCGTGGTGTAAGAATGGGAACGGTGAAGATCGAACGTCTCAGTTTCCTCACACGAGCATACCCCATTAACATTTGTCGGTAGGTCAAGACCTCCTTGCCTCCTATATCAAATATTTCATCGTATGTTTTTGCATTCAACAAAACCGCCACCAAGTATTCCAAAACATTCCTAACAGATATAGGCTGGCATCTAGAGTTCAGCCATCTTGGCGCTATCATAAACGGCAGTTTCTCCACCAAGTCCCTAATAATTTCAAATGATGCACTACCTGATCCCACGATTATAGCAGCTCTCAATACCGTAACGGGGATACCAGAATTGCTGAGGATTGTTTCTGTCCTTTTCCTGGAAGCTAGATGAACAGAAAGAGATTGGTCATTAGCTATCCCACCTAAATATATAATTTGCTGTGCTTTTGTAGATGAAATGTATGTTGAAAAGTTCTCGGCCAACTTTTGCTCAAAAGAGTCAAACCGCTTTTCGCCACTACTCATACCATGAAGAAAATAGTAGGCAGCGTCAATATCTTTCGGCAACTTATTTAGTGATAGACGATCACAAAAATCAGCTTCAATAACATCAATATTTTCAAGTTGATTCAGGTCAAAATCCTCGTAATCAAACCTTCTTTTATCTCTCACCACACATATCACATACACTCCAAGGTCCAATAGATGAGGTAATAAACGCCTACCCATGTAGCCTGTTGATCCAGTAAGTAGAATTTTATGCACGCGAGTCATATACATCAAACCCCTGATTATAATTAAGGTTTGAAAAATAACGCCCAAAAATGATCGTTTTATAAATATACATAGCACTCTAAGTATATAAACACCTTCCAGCTCCTCTTATAACCAACTAGATGAATGGACGTTTCGCAAGGCAAAAACGAGGTCAACCAAAAGATTGTAACTCATACCTTCTTTAATAATTAGTTGATAAATATTCCTTTGTCTACCCTTAAATTGCGGTCCAGAATTCTATAATACGTTGCATGCAGTTGTTTTTTGATAACTACGAAACCTTATTAGCCATATTCACAGGACTTTATCTACTCTTTATGCTATTTAGTGTAGTGGGACACATTCGATTACACGTCAGGCAAAAAAAATATGTCGCACTAACGCATTTTCCAACAGTATCGGTACTCATCTCCTGCAAAAACGAAGAGGATGACCTTCCTACGTGCCTTGACTCACTTGCCGCCCTAGACTATCCTGAAGGTAAAATAGATTTTTGGATTGTCGACGATCGATCCACAGACCGAACAGCTAAAGTGATTCAGTCCTTCACACTAAAAAACAGCAACTTCCATTATTTATCAACAGAAGATTATGACACACATCTGGAAGCAAAAGCAAGAGGAATATCATTTGCGGCAAAGCATGCCAAAGGTGAATGGCTATTTATAACGGATGCTGACGCACAGGTACCTTCTAAATGGATAAAAGAAATGCTTAAGCAAGTTGATGATAGCACAGGAGTAATTGGTGGGATGCTTGCGGTTAATGATATTGGTATTTTAGGAAAACTTGAACGGAACACATGGGGCTTCACATTACCATTTGCTGCGGCCATGTCGGGATGGAATAAAGTATTTATTTGCGTTGGACCTAATATGGCCATTAGACGAAAAGCCTACGAGAACGCCGGAGGACTGGAAGCCGCAAACTTCAAGATTGCAGAAGATTTGGCTATATTCCAATTGGCCAAACAATCCGGCTATCAGGCTAATTTTATGGCCACGAAAGAATCAACTGTGGAGTTAAAACCGGTACCAACTTTCTGGCACCTATTCAGCCAATTAAGAAGATGGCTAAGAGGCGGCTTTGAGGCTACGTTTGAATATTGGATTGGGCTATCGTTGTCGTTGGGCGTATGCTTTACCATGGCTTCCTTGCTCTACATAGGGCTTTTCACGCAACACCCAGCATTTATTAAATTTTTCTTGCTAAAGTGTTTAGGTGATAGCTTACTCATTTTATCAGAGAAATTAATCATAGGAAAAAGTCGCTATATTAGATATTTACCAATCATATGGATGTCAAACCTGTTTATTTTTATTTGGCTTCCGTTGAGTATGTTATTTTCTCCTAGGGTGCACTGGAAAGGCAAAGACTATGATATAAAATACTAAATTAGAAACATGGTTTTTTCCTCTATTACATCCTTAATCCAACCATTAATCGGCCATACATACAAGTGGCCTTTAATTTTCACAATAGCCCTTTCTACGCAAGTCCTGGAAGGTATTTCTCAAAGAATTAAAGTTCCTAATGGTGTATATGCTCTCAATGAGCAAACTATTGAGTATTACCACCTCTTAGCCGAGGATAACGACAATAACATATGCTTCTCTCCTGTAAGCCTACTCAAGACGCTGAAAGCTGTTGAAATAGGTACTCTACCTGCTATTGGTAGTGAATTAAGAACTCAGGTAACCGGATTGACAGAACTCAATAACTATACCGAAGACTTTCAAAAATGGAAAGAACTTTCTTCCAAGAAAAATGATGATTTGGTATTAGAAACAAACGCCATGGTATATCAAGCAGGTATCAGGCTGTCTACAGATTTCGTTTCTGAAATGGCATCAAAAAGATTCGTGCGTCCAATACGGACAGACTTACAAATCGGAAAAAACAAGAGTATTGAACGAATTAATGATCTAATATATGAGCGCTCCAATCACCGGACAACTGGATTCTTAGACTCACTCGATATACCACAGGGCTCACCTTTTTTTACATTTAGTTCCGTCAGTGCAGAAAGTAATTGGCAAGCGGAATTTCCATTAAAAGATTCCAAAGTAGGGAAATTCTTTGGAAAGGCAAATACAGCAAATGAAGTTACCTACATGAAAGGTTCAGGGACCTACTTCTTCTTCGAAGATGATATCGTGGATATCATTGAGATACCTTTCTCGGGAAAACGTTTTTCACTTTTAATATTCCTATCTCCAGATATCCAGGGCTTTGAAAGTCTCTTATTAGGAGAAAACTATCATTTGTGGACATCAAGGTTATGGGCAACCAGGTTCCGATCAGTGGAAATACCTAAAGTAAAATTGACTGGAAACCATTTGCTTAAGCGCCATTTAGAAGACATGGAGGTTACTAAGCCATTTAAGCCAACACCCTATTTTCGGAAGATGACATCATACGAACCTATGTTTATCGAAGAGATCTTTCATCACGCAGAACTCAACCTATCAGAGTTTGGACAAAAACCGGATACCACCTCATTCAGAGCCTTAAGGCAGAGTGTTAAGCCCCCCACAAAAACGCTTCGTATTGATAGACCATTCTTCTATGTAGTTAAAAGCAATATGTCGGAGCTTATTCTCTTAATTGGACGATTTATGCATCCCTGAGCTCTAGATTAAGTGACATTCCTCCTCTTGCCCTTAAGCTTAATGCTATTAGGTAAGTAGGGTCTGTCTTGTCATTAATGGTAAGTTTAAAGCTCCTCAAAATATTCTTTATGATAATCACCATCTCCATAAGTGCCAACTGCATGCCAATACAAACTCTTGGACCAGTGCTAAAGGGGATGTATAAAAACTTGTTACTCCGTAAATCAAAGTGTTCGAAACGAGCCGGGTCAAATTCTTCAGAGTTCTCCCAATACTTCGGTGTACGATGTAATATCAATGGTGACAACGTCACATAGGCACCTTTGGGGATATGATACCCACCTAGTGAATCATCCCGTGTTGCTACTTTACCAATTAACGGTATCGGAGGATATAGGCGCAGAGACTCATATATGAAATGTAATACCCCCTCATATTCCCACCAATCCTTTTCTTCCTTACATTCCTCCCATAGCTTATTTTGCCAATCGGGATATTTCGCAAGGTGATAAACGATGTACGCCAGAGAAGTAACCGTGGTCTCATGTCCAGCGAGAAACTGTGTCATCACATGATCCCTAATTTCCTTATACTCTAATGGCTTCCCTGTCTCTTCATCTACTTCCTGGATCAATGAGGCTAAGAGATCATCTCCTTCAACAAACCCTATTTTCTTTTGTGCTAGTTTTTCATCTATATAACGAACAACGATTTCTTCCAATGCCGCCATCGAAGATTTAAACTTCTTATTTCCCGGCGTATCCTGACTTAAATCAAGGGGGTTAGGATGAAATACCCGAACGCTGATAAATTTTAGAATAAATGGGAAATTATCAATTATAATCTTGGCCTCATCAGTGGCTTTAATACCCAAAAGAGTTCTGCAAATTACAGCGAGCGTTATTTTGACAAACTCATTATGCACTTGAATGGTATCACTTGTTTTTAACGACCTTTTCCAGTTCTCCACAAGTTCCAAGCTTAACCCCTCTATATCTTGAGCAAAATCATTGATCTTATGTCTATTAAAAGAAGGCTGAGTCATTCTTCTTTGCCACAACCAATCATCACCCCCGGTAACCGTCAAAAGACCATTTCCAATGACATGTCTTAGTTCCTTATAAAAATCACTTTTATGATAGACCTTGTGTTTTTTTTGTAGCACCTGTTGGATCAGTTCAGGTGAATTTATAAAAAAGTGTAGTTCTCCATCTACCTCATATTTGGAGATACTTCCATTTTCCTCATACTGTCTGGAAAGGAAGTCTATGAGCGCATTACTGTAAATCATTGAGTTGAGTTGCTATGACTTGCAATCCAACTATCAAGACTCGCTAAAAAGTTAAGCATAGCACAACGTTGAAGAGTCTTGATAGCAGATTACTTTGAATTCTATTAACTACAGTCCTCTAAAGAGTCTTCCAGCCTGATCAAAAGGAATTCGAGAGAGCATAACGATCATGGCAATGGTAAAAAATATCGCCTGAGCCTTAAACTTACCTTTTGAGGTTGCTGCCTTTTTTGATTTCTTAGCCCCTATCTCGATCAGTGCAATACCGACAATCATAGCAAATAAATGCTCTACCATCCAGTAGCGAAGTCCCGAATTTTTCATTGCTCCACCAAAATCTTCAAACCCTGCTTGAGTTATCGGACTAAATACAAAATACAACAAGAGCCCTAGGACAAATTGCAAACGCATAGCCATCGCAAAAACTTTAGTTAATGAGGCGTCCTTCTTAGTGAAGTCACCTCCGTTCATCCCGATAAAAGATTTTACAATAACGATGAGTCCAACTATTAATATAATCCAGCGAACCCAAGAATGCGCAAATAGAAAAAATTGATACATGAAATAAATTTTGAACAAATTTAATCAGCGGTAGGCAGTTACACGGCAATGAAGGATAACTAATTACACAAAGCTTTTTTGGGCTAGCCTGTACTACAGAAGCCAAATCAATCTTAATCAGAACTCACCTAATACAGTATTCAAAATTCAACTACTCAAATACCTATCACGAGACGTAAAAGCATCTTATTTTGATTTATGAATAGACTTCAAAAAAGTTGAATGTAACTGTCTAATACCCATATTTTCGAAAATGCTATATATATCCTTGCATTGTATCGAAAAATAAGAATGTCAATCTTTGGGGAAACCTTTCATAACATATTCTAGAGTTCTTATTTTCACAGTAGGTTTGCCCGGCAAATGAGACAAAATGGCTAAGAGAAAAACAACTTCTAGGAGAAATACAAGCAGCAAAAAGAAGGCTCCTACTAAAAAGACTGGAACCAGGATTCTACCTCTTCTTATCATTGTGATTATCGTAGTCGGTTTATGGTTGGCAGCGACCTATTCGTTAAATAATTTCAATCCTTCGGACAACGTCGCTCAATCAAAAGAGACCGTTCATCCTGGGAGTAAGACACCAGAAAAAAAACATGTTCAAGAAAGGAGCAGTAGCTCTAAGCCTGGCGAGCAACCTTCTGATGATAATCTAGAAAAAGCCAAATCCATCAAATCTCCAAAACTTGAGGTTAATGAAACCATTAATGATGATGTACCTCAGTATAGCGATATTAACGATTACTACTTCACCACGGCATTTGATTTCGCTTGGCCGAAATATGACATGGAAGAGCAGATCGTGGAACACGAAGGTTTCACACTCTCCTACGACGAAAAGTATGAGCAACCCATTTGGGTGGCCTACAAACTAACCAAGGAAAGATTGGAAAATAAAGTGGCCAAACGAACTGATAACTTTCGAGAAGACCCCAATATATCCTCGGAATCAGCAACACTAAATGACTATAAGAAATCTGGGTATGACAGAGGTCACTTAGCTCCTGCGGCTGATTTCTCTTATTCTAAAGAGTCAATGAGTTCCACGTTCTATTTATCCAACATGTCTCCACAACTGCCAAATTTCAACAGGGGGATTTGGAAGATTCTGGAGGAGCAGGTTCGGTCTTGGGCGACCCAAAACAATGAACTATTTGTAGTGACAGGGCCCATATTCCAAGGGAAGCCAAAAGATAAAATCGGCCGTAACAAAGTAGGTGTACCTACGCATTACTATAAAGTGATCTTAGATATCCAACCTCCTGAAGTTAAAGGCATTGGATTTATACTAGAGCATAAGAAGTATGCTGACCCTAAGAGTTTTTTTACCTATGCCGTCTCTATTGATAAAGTTGAGGAGATGACGGGATTAGATTTCTTTCCCAATATCCCAAATAACTTAGAGGATGAAATCGAAGAAAATCTCTACGTGAATCGCTGGAAGTAACAGAATTAAGATTTCGTGTTACCGGCAATAACCAATTTCAGTTTCTGAGGTTCAAACGGCTTCGCTAAAAAATCGTCCATACCAAAAGCGACTGTCTTTTGCTTGATTTCTGGAAGTGCGTCAGCTGTTAAAGCCACTATGGGAATATTTTTCACTTCTTCATCTTCAAGGCTTCGAATAGCGATGCTTGTCTCATAGCCATCCATGACCGGCATTTGAAGATCTAATAGCACAATATCAAACTGCTGTTCAGCAAGCTTTTCAAGCGCTTCCTTTCCATGATTAGCTAAAACCACCGTACAATCCCATTTTTTGAGGAATTTCGAGGCTACAATTTGATTGACCTTATTGTCTTCTACTAACAAAACTCGTGTACCTGCAATATTGGCATCACCTACCTTGCGCACGATGCCTTTTTTGGCTGCAGTATCAGATTTTTTGATTTCCAAGGTAAAAAAGAACTTCGCTCCTTTACCCAATTCGCTTTCTACAAAAAGGTCACACCCTTGAAGGTTTAATATCTTTTGAGCAATTGATAGCCCCAAGCCAGTTCCGGTTGGGACAAACTCCTCATCATCTTTTACTTGAGCAAAACGCTTAAATATTCTTGCCAGTTGTTCTTTTGGAATCCCTGGTCCAGAATCCTTAACTTCAAAATAAATTTTAGCATGTTGCGAAAAATCTTCGGCACAAGAAACACTCAATTCTACTCCCCCGACTTCGGTAAACTTAACCGCGTTACTGATTAAGTTTGTCAAGACCTGTCCAATACGAACGGGATCAGCCAAAAAGTTATCCGGTATATTTTCCTGTAAATGACAGTTTAATGCAATATTTTTTTTCTTGGCCTTTTGGTAGTGAGTGGCAATCACTCGTTTTATAAGCTCATCCAAGGAAAAGACACGCTCTTCAAATTCTACATGACCCGCATTGATTTTAGAATAGTCAAGTATATCATTGAGAATCACCAAAAGTCCCTCAGTAGAATGCCTCATCAGCCTTAGGGACTCTTCTTGGTCTGGTCTAGGGTTCTCTTCTAAAAGGAGCTCTATTGTACCAAATAAACCGTTCATTGGAGTCCTTATCTCATGACTCATTGTTGAAAGAAAATCTTCCTTAGCCCTAGAAGCTCTCTCTGCCCTATCTTTTGCTTGTAGCAGTTGTCTTTCGTACTCTTTTCTATCTGAAATATCTCTAATGAAGACTGTATACAATTTGGATTGCCCAACGGTATGAGCCACTATTGACAACTCAAGTGGAATGAGTTCACCACTTCTAGTAACCCCATCTTCCTCAAATCGTTTATTCTGGGCTTCTAGTTCCTTTTTGTTAAAGTAGATCTTAAGTGCCCTTTCAAAACGAGCACGCTTGTTTTCAGGTAATACCAAACCTGATAACATTTGACCAATCACTTCATCGCTCTTCCAACCAAATATTTTCTCTGCTTGTGTGTT
>CAYMST010000127.1:0-13545 GCA_964393115.1 uncultured Roseivirgaceae bacterium
ATAGGAATAGTCAAGTACTAATGTAATAACATAAATTAAAAAATACACTTTTCAAGGAAGTGTTTAACCATTAGCCAACCAACGATATATTATGCAATACATTGATACCATATTGGTAGTAGCCTAT
Source organism: uncultured Roseivirgaceae bacterium (assembly GCA_964393115.1). Lineage (GTDB taxonomy): Bacteria > Bacteroidota > Bacteroidia > Cytophagales > Cyclobacteriaceae > CAYMST01. The sequence goes on from CAYMST010000127.1 coordinate 128, forward strand.
TTTGTAGTCATTTTCGTCATTAGCCTTGTTCAATCCAGAAAATATAGTGGAGGTGACGATGGCGAGTTCTTAACGGGCGGACACCATCTTAATTGGAAACAGACTGCTTTGACATTAATTGCCATGATGTTTGATCCTGGTATTATGGGGATCTCAGCATTAGCTTTTGTCTGGGGGTTTTACGTTGTACAATGGAATGCTGTGAATATCTGGTTGACGTGTTGGTTTGCAGGAATGTTTTTCGTGGGTATTTTCTGGAAAAGTAAGATTATTACTACACCGGAGTACTTGGAAAAAAGATTTAACGCTTTGTCAAGAGGTTTCTTTAGCTTCATAATGGTCGCTATGTTAGTAAGTTTATTAGCGTACGCCATATATATGGGAGGCATATTGCTCAACAAGTTTTTAGGTTGGGATATTATGTTGAGCTCAGCTGTTTTGGCATTTGTGGCAGGCTTCTACGTAATCGTTGGAGGTGTACGTACGATGCTAAAAATGGATATCATTCAAGGGGTTTTACTTCTTGTGACCCTATTGGCTGTTGGAGTAGCAGGGATAATTGAGCTCGGGGGGATTAGCGGGATGCAGGAGCTCACAGCCGTCGGAAAGGCAGGTACTCCATTGAAAAGTATCATTCCTCCGATGGATTTTTCATTAGAGTCAGAAACATACTTTCCACTACCTGCGGTGTTGACCTTTGCTGTCATAGCAGGGCTCTCATGGATTATTTGCAATTTCAGTATGGCACAACGCTTGTTGGCATCGAAAAATGAAGAACATGCTCAAAAAGCCCTTATCGTAGCAGGGATATTTAATGTGTTCGTTTTCTTTTTGGCTTACTGGGCTGGTGTAGCCGTCCGAGCAAAAATGCCAGATGTACAGCCGGACGAAGCGTTTATGCACTTGCTGCTCAACTTTTTCCCTAATGGAATTAAAGGGTTATTGCTAGTCGGGCTAATCGCGGCATTGCTATCAACAGTCGACGGACTAATCGCTTCTTCGAGTACGCTGCTAACATTCGATATATTCCAGCGGTTTGTTAATAAGAATGCTTCAGAGAAGACATTGAAGTATACAAATAGGGTTATACAGTTTGTGATTGTTGCTTCGGTATTTGTGATAATTCCCACATTTTTAGAGGACGATGGATCGGCAGGTGGAACACCTGCTTATGAAATAGTGCAGAAATTTCTAGGAGATATTTTTGGAGTTCTCATAGCCATATACATTTTAGGAGTATTTTTTCAGAGAACGACTGGACGAGCTTCATTTGTCGCAATGATAATTGGAATAGTAGTAGGGTTATCATTAGACATTTTAACAGATTTCAATTTTGCATATATCGGTACCATACAGTTTTTGTCTGTGTTGTTTTTTGGTGTAGCGTTGAGTTATCTAGAACCTGCTCCAAATAAAGAAGATATCGAGAACCTTACCATTTGGAGTATTCCAGGAGTAAAAGGGCCGTGGATAGGCCTGCATTCTTGGAAAGGACTAAAGTATGCGGCAATTGGACTGCCTATGGTCTGGTTGGTCTTTACCTTATGCTGGGAGTTCGTAATGTCGAAATAAAACCACGCAGTCCGGTAGTAGGCCATTGACCGAATTTGGTGGACCTGCCGGTATACCTATTGTCAACAAAAATAAAAATAATGATACATCATAAAATATGGTTAGTCATGGTGATGATAATCTCAATATTTGAGTGGTCATCAGCAGGCATACCGATGGTTTACAATATTTTGGATTATGGCGCTAAGCCGGGGAAAGACGTTGTCAATAGAGGACCTTTACAAAAGGCTATAGATGCATGTCATGAAGCTGGAGGAGGTACTGTGTTCATACCAGCTGATACGTTTATGACAGCGTCCCTGGAAATGAAAAGTAATGTTCGATTATACCTGTCGCCTGGGGCTTTATTATTAGGTAGTCCATATGCCAAAGATTACAGAGAATATGAACCGCAATTCGCGGCGTACACCAATACGTATCAAAATTGTGCACTTTTATTCGCTAGAAACCAAGTTAACATAATAGTAGAAGGCTTTGGCACAATAGATGGGAATGGTGGGTCAAAAGATTTCTTTATGACCAAAGAGCAATGGCGAGCAGCCGAAAATGAATTGAAGAGACCTTACGGCATTCATTTTAAAAGGTGCAAGGGGGTTCAAGTAAGGGATGTGACGCTTAAGAGCTCGGCTTTTTGGATGCAGCACTATTTGGAATGTGAAAACTTAAAAATAGATAATATCACGGTTATCAACCATGCCAACTATAATAATGACGGTATGGACATTAATAATTGCCGTGATGTGAAAATCAGTAATTCCAGAATATACTGCAGCGACGATGCCATTTGTTTTAAATCAACATCCGATAAGCATACCGAAAATGTTACGATTACTAACTGCATTCTAAAAAGTCACTATAATGGCTTTAAAATCGGTACTGAAACGCATGGTGGAGTGAAAAATTTGGTCATGAATAATTGCGTAATCTCTTCACCTGGATATGAAAATCATCATGGTCCTGAAGATATTGGATGGGCGGGTATTGCGATTGAGAGTTGTGATGGAGCAGCAATTGAAAACATTAGCATTAGCAACATCCGGATTGATAGCATGAAGGCACCGATCTTTGTGAGACTCGAGAATAGAGGACGGCTCGTTGCTCCCGATAGACCAACGCCTAGCGTAGGAGTACTCAAAAATGTACAATTGAGTAACATTTATGCTACGCAAATGACGAAGCTAAGTAGTTCGATAACCGGAATTCCTGGACACCCGGTCAAAAACATTTATTTAAACAATATTCAACTCTACGTCGCTGGAGGAGGTGACGGGCAGGATTTAAAAGCAGAAGTTCCTGAGTTTGAAAAGAAGTATCCGGATTGTGTTATGTTCGGTACAAATCTGCCATCATACGGCTTTTTCGTAAGGCATGTAGAAGATATCATTATGAAGGATGTAACGGTAGTAGCTGACATACCAGACATGCGGCATGGGATAGTTTGTCATGATGTCAAGAATATGCAAATCGATGGTGTGATTTTGAATAATGATTCTCAGCGTTCAGAACCACTAAAAATTGAAGATTGTCAGGGTGTTACGGTCAGAAATACCTTTGATGAAAAATCGAAAATAAAGACAGTAAAAAGTCAATTGATATTTTCTAGCGAAACAATTGACTAAATACGTCGAGAAGATATGGTGGATTATATTGCTCTTGTCCACATTTTGTCCCAAGTCTTACTGTACTGAGCAGGGATTGTAGTGTAGGTCCGGCAATCGCAACGTTTCCAACAGAAGTGATTGCCGATAGACCATTTTTCGAGTATAGATGGTAAATTATCCTATTTTTAGGGACTATGAATTATAAAACCTCAAGAAATAGGAGAGCATGAATTGAGGATATAAGGGTTCTTAGTATTGTAGCATTTTTAACCAAATTAAAAGCACTTAGTCGTGCTGTTACTCAATAGAAATCTATGTTCGTTACATTCGTAAGTAGTAAAATATTCGCTAATCAAATGTTAGTAGTAAGAAGTATCCTTATCTATTTGGTTATTCTAATGGTCGGTTGTTCGGGAAAACAGCAGTTTCTTGAATTACCCAGAATCATTAGTGATAACATGGTGCTTCAAAGAAATACGGAAGTGAAATTGTGGGGATGGACAAATGCAGGTGCAGATGTCACGGTTACTCCAAGCTGGGGAGAAGAGCGTTATACCAAAGCTAACGATAAAGGGAAATGGGAACTTACAGTTAAAACACCTAACAAAAAAGGCCCTTTTTCGATCTCGTTCAACGCTAGTGGCAAAGAAATAGTTGTAAAGAATGTCATAACGGGTATAATTTGGTTGGCATCTGGGCAGTCGAACATGGAGTGGCCGCTTTCTAAGACAGATCGGTATGATCAGGATATAGCAGGGATTGAGACAGATGACATTAGGTTGTTTCGAATCAACCATGAAGTCGGAGATTTAGGAAACGAAAGGTTAGGATCAGGAGAGTGGTTAATATGTGACTCAGTGAGCGCTTCTTCTTTTTCGTCGGTGGGCTATTATTTTGGTAAGCAACTGATGACAGAACTTAAGACACCAATAGGATTAATTCAATCAGCATGGGGGGGGAGTAAAATCGAGGCTTGGATGAAACCGGAGTGGCTGTTAGGTTACGAAAGAGTAGAAAATCAGTTGGCAGCACTTGATTCAGGAATGTTTTCAACGTTGAAAGCGCAGTGGAGAGGAAATGAAAATTCAGTACAACGAATACTCAAAGCTGATGTCGGGGTAAAGGAGAAATGGTACAAGACTGGGGAAAAATCAACATCATGGTCACCTGTAGAAAAATTAGGAACATTCTCGGATATTGATAAATCAGACTATGATGGCACAATATGGTACCAAGGAAAGTTTAAGTGGTCTGATAATGACTTATCTCAAGCAAAATTAGTTATTGGTCCTATTGATGATCAGGATATTACATATCTCAATGGACAAGAAATAGGTCGTGGACGAGGTTGGAATAGAGAAAGGCGATATGAAATTCCTGTCGATATTTTGAAAAAAGGTCTCAATACCATAGTTATACAGGTCTTGGACACCAAAGGGGAAGGGGGCTTTTCCACATCAAGCATTCATTTCACAAATGGTGTTGATTCTTTCGAACCAAACATTTCTTGGAGCTACCGAATAGGAGAGGAAATCAAACCAAAAGAACCAGCTCTTGGACGTGCAAGGCACTTCGCTAGTGTATTATATCAGGGCATGATTCAACCGCTTATTGCCTACCAAATAGATGGTGTTATTTGGTATCAAGGGGAGTCAAATAGCGGTCGTGCGTATGACTATCGATCTCTGTTTAAACAAATGATAGAAGGCTGGAGAAAAGAGTGGAACAGCCCCGATTTACCATTTTATTATGTTCAGTTAGCGAACTACATGAAAGTAAAGGAGAAGCCGAGCGAGAGTAAATGGGCTGAACTAAGAGAAGCACAAGCTATGGCTTTAGAACTCAAAAACACTAGTATGACTGTCACTATTGACATCGGCGAAGCGGATGATATACATCCAAGAAATAAAAAAGAAGTAGGAAGACGTCTTGCCATCAAAGCATTAAAAAACGTATATGGAGTTATCCCGCCAGAAACAGTAGTTAATGGCCCTTCACTTGCTACCTATGAGGTGAAAAATAGCCAGGTCCATTTAAAATTCGACAACAGTGAAGGAATGCACTTGAAAGCTTTGGCTGGAAGAAATGAGTTTTCAATAGCGGGTGCCGATTCTGTTTTTGTATGGGCGAAAGCAAAGGTGTCTGACGATAAAGTGATTGTCTGGCATCCTGAGGTTACTGCTCCTATTGCTGTGAGATATGCCTGGGCTGATAACCCTGATAAAATTAATTTATACAATGGAATTGGACTTCCAGCTTCACCGTTTCGGACTGATCAGTTTGGCGTTAAAGATGGAATGTGAATACCTACTCAATATGAAGGATTATAAAAACATACTAACCATAACTATAGTGTCGGTATTGCTAACAAGTGCAAACGCACAGCTTGCTCCTAAACCACCTTTGGGATGGAATAGCTACGATTGTTTTGGCTTCGATGTACATGAAGATGAGGTAAAAGAAAATGCAGATTATATGGCCACAAACCTGTTAGAGTATGGATGGGAATATGTGGTGATTGACTTTTTATGGTATGTAGATGGATTGACCGTTGCGGCTTGGAATGACAATAGAAAAGAGGCTTACAGGGATTCCATATTGATTGATGACTACGGTCGTATGCTTCCTCGTCTAGATAAATTTCCTTCAGCAATTGGCGATGCTGGTTTGAAGTCACTTGGTGACTATGTACACGACAAGGGGTTAAAATTTGGAGTGCATCTAATGGCAGGAATTCCAAAAACTGCATATGATAAGGATACGCCAATCAAGGGGACTGATTTTACTGCACGTGATATTACCGATGTGAATGGTCGAATTCCTAATTGGTATGGTGGAATGTATGCGGTAGATATGTCTAAAGATGGGGCGCAAGAGTATTACAACTCGCTGATTGATCTATACGCAGATTGGGGAGTGGACTATATTAAGATTGATGGGATCGTCAACCCTTATCGCACTGATGAGATTACGGGCTACTTCGAAGCGGCCAAGAACAATGATAGGAATATTGTAGTCAGTCTTTCCCCTGGTATTTCGGGCGGAGTGTCTAGGCGTTCGTCACATGTCAAAGCAAATAGTAATCTATGGCGTATCAAGGGTGATGTTTGGGATCGATGGGATGATATTGTAGAGACCATGCCGCTGATGCGAAACTGGAATAACCATCGGGTGGAGAGTAGTTGGCCAGATGCAGATATGTTACCGCTAGGTAAAATATCAATTCGATCGGAGGCACTTTGGGCACATGATCTGGAGATTAGACAATCTAGGTTTACTGAGAACGAACAAAGAGCCATGATGACCATGTGGAATATCTATCGGTCTCCATTGATGTTTGGTGGACATCTGCCAGAAAGTAATGACTTCAGTATTCGGTTGTTAAAGAATAAATGGGCCCTTCATATCAACCAAAATACCAAGAACAATCAACAGGTGGTAAATCAAAATGAAACGCTTGTTTGGAAAGCGGAGGACATAGAAAACGATGAGGTCTTTATATCGTTTTTGAATATGAACGATGATACTCAAGAGGTGTCAGTTTCTTACTCGGAATTGAATGTGTCTGGTCAGTATGCGATTTATGATATATGGGATGGAGATTCTCTTGGTGTTTTTTCTGAGGCGTTTGCTAGAGACTTAGCGCCGCACGATGGACGACTCTATCGTATGGTGCCTGTGGCAACAGACCCATCGAACCCAACTGACGGGATTGTAAACAGCGTAGATCATGAAGCTTACGATTGGATCGAGCAAGGACCAAATCCAACCTCGAATACGTACAGTATAAGATTAAATAGACCTGGTGTTAAGATTAAAAAAGTGGTGTTAAGTGATGTTCAGGGGCATTTGGTGCATTTACCACAATATGTAAATGACAAGACAGTTACGTTATTCAATATAGAGAATTTAGAGTCAGGAATTTATTTTGTTGACGTGAAAATAATAAAGGGAACTACTTCTTATAATATTAGGAATAAGGTCATTAAACGGTAAAGTAGAGAGGTGAATAGTGTTGAGTTAGTATGCTATACGGGCTCTTTCATATAGATAAATAGCCAATTTTCGTTGCCCTTCAATGTCCATAAAGAAATATGCAAATGAAGACATCTACATACAAGTATACCGCAATTTGGGCGATCCTAATCGTCATAGTCTTCTCTGCCGTAATGAATGCGTGCAGAACTACAAATGGGGCTTCTTTTGAGAAAATAGGAGGGCAAATCACAAAGCCACGCCTTATTGTTACGACGGATATTGGAGGAGACCCTGATGATATGCAGTCTTTAATCAGACTACTTCTTTATGCTAATGAGTTCGATATCGAAGGGATAATCGTGTCGGCATCAGGAACGATTGGTGAGCTGGGACAGGAAATAATTCAACCAAAATATGTACATCAGGTAATTGATTCCTTTGCGCTAGTGAGGCCTCAACTTATTCGACATGATAAGGACTACCCAACAGTACAGCGATTACGTACTGTCGTAAAATATGGTAATCCAACTAGAGGATGGGAATCCATTGGGAAAGGGAAATCGACCGAAGCATCAGATTGGATTAGGAAGTGTATTGATAAAGATGATCCCAGGCCGCTTAACATAGCGATTTGGGGAGGACAAACAGATTTTGCACAGGCTATGTGGGAAATAAAAAGCAGAATGGGAGAGAGCGGACTGAAAGTTGCCGCTCAAAAGCTTCGTGTGTATGATATTGCAGATCAGGATAAGATTTTTGATAAGATAATCACGGAGTTCCCAGGGCTATTTTATGTGCTTTCGGATAATCCAACGGATAAGTACGCTTCTAGTTTTCGCGGAATGTTTTACAAAGGAGACTTGACCACAGTGAGTTATGATTGGGTATCGATGAATATAAAAAATAATCATGGTCCCATGTGTAGCTTATATCCGATGACCACTTCCACGCGAAGAGAGTTTCCGTATAACTGCATGAAAGAAGGAGATACGCCGTCGTGGTACTTCTTTTACAATAACGGATTGAATATACCGTCTTCACCTCGTCTGGGTAGTTGGGGCGGTAGGTATGAGTATAACGGTACCTATTATCAGGAGACTTCTGATAATGTAGATTCATTATATTCAGCGAGAGCCACTGTCCTGAGATGGAGAAATGCCTACAATAATGATTTCGCGGCAAGGGCTGACTGGTGTGTTAAACCATTTCATAAAGCAAATCATTCACCGCAGCCAGTCCTTAATGGAGTGGGAGGAAAGGAAATGTTACGGTTTAAGGTGCGACCAGGAGATGAAATTACGTTAGATGCTTCTGAGTCAGCGGACCCTGACGAAAATGAAATTCACTTTAACTGGTGGCTCTATAAAGATATTTCAGGGAAAGAACTCGAAATAGAAAATAGTTCAAAAGCTAAAACTAAAGTGAGAGTTAGCAGTGAAGCAAAGAAAGGAAACGAATACCATGTGATATTGGAAATTGTGGATTATGGCATTCCTTCCCTTTCTGCTTATAGACGAGTTTGTGTTGAAGTGATTTAACCCGGTTTTGTAACTCTTTCTTCGTTCTCCTCATCAGCAAATTGTATGAATACGTCATCTGCTTTTTTGGCAAGAACTTCCTGAGAACTTAAAGCCGGTGCATAGGTTACTTTAAGCTTTCCACTTTGTGCTGAGGACGGCGTGACAGTGGCCTCGTTACGGTTAAAGTTCGTATGCGCATCCCCATTTAAGGTTACGGCTGTGATTTGTAATCGCTCAGAATTGAGCTCTATTGGATTAAAAGAGATAGTTCTTGACTCATTTGAAGTAGGGCATACTTCAGTAAAGAGATGCGGGTTTATTCTTAAATAAGAAATTACTATAGAGGTAAGTAAAATATGCTAGCTCCATGGAATGGAATGAGCTTTTTCCTCCATCTGTTTTGAACCCTGAAAGTATTGGGTTTTCCTGAATCACCATTAAGTTTCACAAACTGTCAGTTGCGTCGAAGACTTCACCAAATTCTCGGTCATAGAGTATAAATGGTGTAATGATTCACTTGAAAGTCAAAAGCCTTTTCTGCGTATTCAAGGTAGCGCTCATTCCCTGTTAACATATATGCTCTCGATAGCCTATATGCCATTCTGCTTTGGAAGAGCATAGTTTTTGGGGCATTTATTGCCGCTAGTCCATTTCGCAAAATATAAGAATAGTAACCACCATTTAAGGTGTCATAAGTGTTATCGATCCAAAAGTTGGCGTTTTGATTCACATAGCCAAGTATGGCTTTGAGATTATTTAAAGGCTCAGACTTAATGCTATCGTGTTGTGCATTAGTCGGATACCCTAAAACAATTATCAACAAGCAACTGGCAAGGAATTGCAGTGTATAGTTTATATTTGATTAATAATATTTTAATCAAATATATCAATCAAGCTATTTTCTGATTGCTATGATAACAACTGTTAACTCACCGTTATAAGTTTTTACAATAGGATGATTTTCAGTGATTATCGAAATGGCGGGTCAATGCCTGAAGCAATACACCGATCTACGAATCTTGTGCTGATTTAGTAGGACTCCATGGCTCTATTTTCAATAGATGACAATCGCAAAATTTCGTCATATTCAGAAGGGCTGAGATCCTGATAGAAATAATGGACCGGGTTTACAGGCTTGCCGTTTTTTATGACCTCGTAGTGCAAATGTGGTCCAGTAGACTTTCCTGTACTTCCAACATAACCAATGCACTCACCTCTCTTTACTTTTTGTCCCTTCTTTACGTTGAATGCACTCATATGTGCGTAGCGGGTCTTAAAGCCAAACCCATGATCTATTATGATTTGATTACCGTGACCAGTGGCGCTTGTTCTCCTCAATGCCACTTCACCATCACCAGTGGAGTATATAGGAGTTCCTTTGTCAGCAGCAAAATCGACTCCAGCATGAAAAGTTTTATGTTTTGTAAATGGGTCACTTCTAAACCCAAAACCTGAAGTAAGTAACTTGAGTTGCCGATTTGAAACGGGCTGGATTGCTGGCAAAGAGGCGTGGAACTTCTCTTTGTTTTTGGCAATTTCCATTAGCTCATCGTAAGATTTTGTCTGGATATACATTTGCTTTTTGAGTTTATCCATTTTTTCGTGCGTTCTGACGATTAGATCCTCTCTTTCCAAATCATTCTCGATCAGCTTTTGATAGCGATTCACTCCTCCAATACCTGCATTTCGTATGGTCGAAGGAATGGGTTCTGCCTCAAATATCATACGATATAAATTGTCATCTCTCTCCTGAAGAGAGGCCATCATTTTTTGAATTCCAGTGAGATCATTTTTTAGTAATTCATAGTAGTGCGTTAGCTCTTCGTTGTCTTTACGAAGCCTGGCTTCCTTTGGTGATTCGGTATACTCTGATAACCCCCATAAAATTATAATCGCAACAACCACGGCTAAAGCAAAGAAGCCGAGAAGATTAAGCACAATATCCCATGTAGATACTTTGACACGCTCATATTTACAAGAGTCCGTGTCATAGTAATATTTTATTTTAGCCATTCTCTATACTAAACGGTGTTTTACCTAGTTTTGCCCTTTCATTATGTTAAAGGGCTTCACATTGTTATCTTGGCGGATTATGATTTATCCGCAAGTTAAGACAAAAATCGTTGCCTGAAAAATTGCATTTCTATCGCTTGAAGTATGAATTCTAATCAAATTAGATCGAAATTCTTATCCTTTTTCGAAGAAAAGGGGCACCAAATTGTACCATCAGCACCAATGGTTCTACAAAACGACCCAACGCTGATGTTTACAAATGCGGGTATGAATCAGTTCAAAGACTATTTTTTAGGAAACGCCGAGTCTAAATACCAAAGGATTGCAGATACCCAGAAATGCCTTAGGGTTTCAGGGAAACATAATGATTTAGAAGAAGTAGGGTTCGATACCTATCACCATACCATGTTCGAAATGCTGGGGAATTGGTCGATAGGTGACTACTTCAAAACCGAAGCGATTGCTTGGGCTTGGGAGTTGCTGACTGAGGTATATGAACTTCCGAAAGATAGATTATATGTCACCGTCTTTGGTGGTGATGAAAAAGATGCATTAGAAAGAGATCAGGAAGCAGATGATGAATGGAAAAAACATATCCATGAAAACCGAATTCTTGATGGCTCCAAAAAAGATAACTTCTGGGAAATGGGCGATACTGGACCATGCGGTCCGTGCTCAGAGATACATATTGATCTTCGCCCTCAAGATGAAATTGATAAATTACCTGGTGATCAGTTAGTCAATAAAGATCATCCATTGGTAGTTGAGGTATGGAATTTAGTTTTCATCCAGTTCAACCGAAAGGTAGACGGATCACTCCACAAACTTCCAGCAAAGCACGTAGATACCGGAATGGGCTTTGAACGTTTAGCTATGGCCATTCAGTCCAAAGCTTCTAACTATGACACGGATGTCTTTTCATCACTAATAGAAAAGCTCTCTTCCAAGTCAGGGATAAAGTACGGTGAAGCCGAGCAAACAGATGTATCCATACGTGTTATCGTCGATCATGTGCGAGCAGTTTCCTTTGCCATATCAGATGGTCAACTACCATCTAATAATAAAGCTGGGTATGTTATTCGACGTATCCTGAGAAGGGCAGTGCGCTACGGCTACACATTTTTATCGTTTAGAGAGCCATTTATCCATGACCTGGTGCCTGTTTTAGCCGAGCAGTTTAAAGATGTGTTCCCGGAGTTAGCGGCTCAGAAAGATTTTGTACAGAAGGTGGTCAAAGAAGAAGAGGCTTCCTTTTTGAGAACATTGGCCAATGGCCTCAAAAGATTTGAAGTAATTAAAGCCTCCAATACAACAGGGACTATTGAAGGAACCATTGCTTTTGAAATGTATGACACGTTTGGTTTTCCTTTTGATTTAACTCAACTGATTGCTAGAGAAAATAACCTCTTAGTAGATGAGTTGGGCTTTGAAGAGGGGATGAAAAAACAAAAGACTCGTTCGAAGCAAGCCGCAGAGGTGAGTAAGGGGGATTGGGTAGAGTTACATGATGAAGAGGTACAGTTCGTTGGCTATGATCAATTGTCGGCAAAAGCTCGAGTTTTGAAATACAGAGAAATTGAGGAAAAGAAGAAAACACAGTTTCATATAGTATTAGATAAAACGCCTTTTTATGCAGAAAGTGGAGGTCAAGTAGGAGATACTGGCTTTTTGGAGGTTGACGGTAAGAAGATATCAGTACTGGATACCAAAAAAGAAAACGACCTCATAATTCATATCACAAAAGAACTACCGCAGGATTTGGATGCTGAAGTGGATTGCGTGGTAAGCGCTCAAAGAAGGCTGCTGACTGAAAATAATCATAGCGCCACTCATTTGTTGCATGCTGCTTTGCGTGAGGTCCTTGGAAATCACGTACAACAAAAAGGGTCTTTGGTCAATGATAAAGTTCTACGCTTTGACTTCTCACATTTTAATAAAATGACCGATGAGGAGGTAATAGCAGTAGAGAAAATTGTAAATACTAGGATCCGAGAGAATATCCCATTGGTAGAACGAAGGAATGTGCCAATAGTCGAGGCCAAGGAAATGGGAGCTATGGCGTTATTTGGTGAGAAGTATGGAGAGTTTGTTCGAGTGATCACTTTTGATAGAGAATATTCAGTTGAGCTATGCGGTGGTACGCATGTTAACTCGACAGGAAGCATTGGCTCTTTAAAGATAATTTCTGAAACTTCAGTAGCTGCTGGAGTGCGTAGAATCGAAGCAATTACCGCTGATCGGGCGGAGGAATACTACCGTCAGCAACAGCAGATACTGTTGGGAATAAATGAACTTCTCAAAAACCCAAAAGACCCAATTAAAGCAATTGAAGGGTTAATCTCAGAAAAATCGGTCATGACAAAGGAGATCGAGAAATTTGAGAATGAGAAAGTCGTTCAACTTAAGCAGACATTATTGTCTAGTGCTCAAGAGGTTGATGGAGGAAAACAAATTATAGAGCGAGTGTCGGTAAATTCCGCCGATTCCTTGAAGAAACTGTCTTTCGAGTTGAGAAATGAAGAAGAACAGTTAATTTTGATTTTGGCTGCAGATATTAATGGGAAGCCTTTGGTGTCCATTATGTTCTCGGATGACGTTGTGAAGGCAAAAGGTTTTCATGCAGGAAACATGGTGCGAGAGCTTGCTAAACATATCAAAGGTGGAGGCGGTGGTCAGCCGTTTTACGCTACTGCAGGAGGGAAGGATTTGAGTGGCTTGGAAAAAGTATTAGAAG
>CAYMST010000128.1:0-13479 GCA_964393115.1 uncultured Roseivirgaceae bacterium
TAATTGGTTCGGTAATTACTACTTTTCTGGTTTGACATAGGTACGCGCTCTTATTGCCCAAGTGATTACCAGCATCTCTTATTCCAGTAGTATCCGCTGACTATGAATTAGTTTTTTACCATCTAATAATTGTGCTAGATAAAAACCTCTTGGAACAGTGCTAACTTTAATTAAGTCGAAAGGTATAACCACCTTGTTAAAGTTTACTCGTCCCATGGCATCAATTAACCTTAATTCATAGACATCTCGACGTTCAGCTGTGGCAAGATTTATTCGTAAAAAATGAGATGCAGGACTTGGAAAAATATAGGTTTTTGTGTCTTCTGGAACTTTTGAGGATAGGATAAAAGAGTTTTGAATGGTTAAGTTATCCATAACCCACCCCCACTGGTTGGTGGCAAGACCGGAACTAAGACACCACTTAAGAAATATGGTGTCTCCGTGTGAAAAGGTTGGGTAAATGTTAAACGATCTTTCAATAAAAAGCTCTTCTGTGCCTTCTTCTCTCGAGTTTCGAGCAAAGGACCACTCTGACCTAGCCACCGAAGTGTAAGGCTTCACAAGGTCTTTCCATTCATATCCATTTTTCGAGCCTTGTATATGCATTTTACTACCTACTAAGCTCCCTTCGCTTCCTGTCAGTAAAATTTCATCAAATGATACGACAGCAGAGTCGTCATCTACAATTATTGGTGCTCTTAAATATATTTCTTGTAAGCCGCTACCATTGATTAGAGGGTGACTACTATGCGCCGCCAGATTGCTAAAGTTGTTGGATGGTTCGATGTTTATTCCAGTTTGATAGTAGTCTTTCTCGTTAGAAAGATCATCAACTTTTGACATAATAACGGGATCTGTATACCTATGTGATAGTCTAGATACATTGGAAGAATAAAGTATTCCATTCGTGTACGCGACTAATTGAAGATTGAGTGTTGTATCAACGTGAAAATCCATTGAAAACTGTAAAGCCCCGCTATCCACATGCTGAAGTGTTCTTAAACGACCATGATCTATATCGTGAAGGAATAATGAATCATACGACCTAGGAATATTGATGTCAATAATTGCCTTTCCATTAATTGCGGTATAGCTGCGTTTTATTTTTGGTAAGTCCTTTTCTTCTTCAAATGTCCATATTCCACGCCCATGAGTTGCAAAAACTAATACATCATCTACCTTTTTAATATTGAATATAGCAGTAGAGGGAAGATTTGAATTCACATAGTGCCATTCGCGACCACCGGTGATGGTTTCTAATAATCCTATTTCTGTACCAACCCATATCTTGTCAGGATCATTTTCGAATACGTATAAACTACGGACAGCAACATCCGGAAAGCCACGATCACTTGTGGCTCTTCCTTCAAAGCCGGAAATGTCTTCCCATGTTTTTCCAAGGTCAGTAGTGCGCAGTACCTTCGGGCCTTGTGCAAATGAGAAAAATAAATAAGCTGTGTTTCTATCGGTTGGATGAGAGGCAATTCCTGATATAGGACCTAGTGTTTCACCATGATAAAAGCCGGTGGTATCAAACGTGGCACCTCCATCTGTTGAGATAAACATTTTATCTCGATCGCTCATGCCTCCCCCAGCCCAGACAATCGAACCATCAGCATCAGACACTTCTATATCATAGGCGCTATGGATACCATAACCATCTGCCCAAAAATTAGAATTAATTTTATTTAAGGTCCAATTATTGCCAAAATCGATTGACTTCCAGACTCCACTTTTCCCAACTCCAAAAACTGTATTTGGATCACTACTAGATATATCAAGCTTCGAGTAAAAAGGACCATTTCTTCCTGACTCTATTTGACTTTCGCTAAAACGCCAAGTTTTACCCCCATCCACTGTTCTCCTTATCCTGTTAAATTGAATCGTACCAAGAATTAAAGACGGATTATTTTTATTCCATGCTACTTCAAATCCATCTCCTCCTAGCATTCGGTTATACATTGTGATACCGTTTGGATCCTCAGCACTAGGACTTTTCCAAGTGCCGTTATCTTGCATTCCTCCAATAAACTCCATGACCCCTGGGCGTTTGTCCGCATCATAGAATTGTGAGCTCCGTAACCCCGAACCAACGAACGACCAGTCTCCCTCTTGTGTGCCTGGGTTTGTTGATAAATTAGAAACATAAACTCCACCGTCATTACTATTAATAATTTGGAATTCACCAGAAACACTATCTCCATTGAAGGCATTTAAGGAATGATGATCAGGGTGTATTCCAACAGGAAGAACTTGTTTGTCCTGTTGCCTAAACCGATTCGGCCCGCCATTTCTTGCGTATGCATCTGCAATACTCGTTATCTTTGCGTCTACATCTGGACCAATGATTGGTCTAATCCTAAGTTCTGTTTTAGGTAGGTCTGTACTCCATTCTTGCCCGTACTCCAAGACCGGCCAAATTCGCCAAAAAAGTTTATGCTCGTGTCCCTTATTCCTGCCGCCAGTTCGCGCTATTTTTTTATTTGGGGAATCAGAATAGTCTATGTCATGGATATATAGATACTCTCTACTATGCTCTGAAGTCTCAAGAGAATGAGTATTTAGCTGTATTAGATCAAAAATACCGTTTTCTTGTTGGTCTCTGAAAGACACCATTAGCTGTCTGTTTTTATCTATATCCCATACTTCAAATGGAACTTTCGAGTAATTCTGGTAAAAGTATCCTTCTGGTGGTACTCTAGCTCCTAAGCCATTAACTACAAATCGATGGGCCTTTTGAGATTGACCTGGTCCAAATCTGATCTCAATCCGCGGAATTAATGAGTCAACTACATTTCCTTGACCTATTGATCCATAATTAAATCGTCCGTCTAAATTCACAAGGCGCAGAAAGGAAAAGACTTCTGTGTTATCCACTACCAGATTAATTCCGCGCTCGTTCTTGACTTCTGCTGTCCATAGATCTACACCTCCAAAATATACTTTTCTATGATCAAATGGGTGACACATGATTGTATTGTCATAGTAACCTTGTCTACCCAGATAGTTGAATGTAAAAGGGTTATACCTATTCCTAATTCGCCTTACAAGTCCCCATGTCATACCGGCATCACGTGAACACAAAAGAGAAGATTGTTGCCCTCCGTTAGGTGATTCACTCGATGCATAAATCCAGTCAGTATTCACCGGAGAAATATCAAACTCCATTCTACCGAAAGTTTCATACTTAAATGCTAATTCCTTCCAAGTATTTCCTCCATCAGTAGATTTAATCATGGACATGTGTCTCCTTGAGCCGTAGACGATTTCGGGATTCTTGGGATCATATTTAATTTGATCAATAGAATTATCGCTTTCATACGTTTGGACCCAGTTCTTACCACCATCGACACTTTTAAAAATTCCATGAGATCGATTATCGCCATCAGCATTTCCTAAACCAGAACTAACGGCTGCCATTAATGTATCCGAAGATCTAGGATCAGCAATAATTCTATTTATATTTCCAAATCTTGGATCTTCCATCGTGGATGCTAAGACCATCCATGTTTCACCTTGATTGATAGATTTATAAATTCCACTACCATTAATGCCAATTCTGCCGGCAAAGTACTCACCAGTACCTGCATAAATTATATTTGGGTTTGAAGCAGAATAGGTTAATGAAGTAGTGGATAAATTAGGCAAGTCGGCGGTAGTGTTGGACCAAGAGATACCGGCATCGTCCGTTTTCCAAATGCCGCCTCCAACTGTTGCAGCAAGCCACGTTTTTTGAATACTGTCGGAAGGAAGAGCTAGTACGGCGCGGGTCCTACCGGGAACATTAGCAGGTCCTCGTTCTTTAAAATTATAGCTACTTCTAAACCTGGCGTCATGATGAGCAGGCCGTATTTTTAGTAACTCTTTTATTTTATGGTTGTAAGCATAATTGGGCTCTTCTTTGTTTGCACGAGTTCGAATTAGTTGCTCGTATTTTGCAAACTCTTCTGGATGATCGAAGTATTCTGTATCATCGGTTTTTTCTAAGTCATTTCTGCGGCCAATTATGAGTAAACTGACAATTCCTAAGCAGAAAAGAGGAATCAAAAATGTTCTTTTCATCATTATGTCGGTTAGTGGTTAGTATTCATTATATCAGGTGTGGAAAACCTAGTAACCTCTGCAGCAGTTCTCAAACAATTTGGACGTATTGTATTACACCTTCTATAATTCCCTTCTGTACAAAAGTATAAATCAGCATTACCAAACGCATCACCATAAATAGTGATTTATCACGAAGGTGATTGGCTATTGTTTTAGTTGGTACGAATCAAGAGTTTATGGTTTAGGGCAAAAAAACACTCCATGCCTAACTTAAGTGGGTTCTAGTATTACTTAAATAAATAGATAAGTGAATTTTTGTCTAACAAGTAATATAATTATTTCAATAATGGGTTCTGAAATTCAATGTCTTGAGTTTTTCGTTATTCCAATAGTAGCCGTTGACTATGGATCACTCTTTTACCATCTAATAATCGTGCTAGATAAAACCCTCTTGGAATGGAGCCAACTTGAATCACATCGATTGGAGCTACCTTTTTTGACATGACTTACTCTACCCAAGGCATCAATCAACTTAAATTCGTATAGTCCTTGTGGTTCCGATAAATTGAGTTTGATTTTCAAATAGTCGGATGCAGGGTTTGGGAATAGCTGCATTTTTGTTTTTTCCATGGCTTTTGAGGATAAAACAGAAGATTTTTGAAGGATTAAATTATCCATAGTCCATCCCCATTGGTTCATAGCTAGACTAGAACTAAGACACCATCTTAAAAATATAGTATCGCCGTGTGAAAAGGTTGGGTACATGTTAAAAGATCTGTTTCTGAAAAGTCCTTTCGTACCCTCTTCTCTTAAATTCCGAGCATAGGACCAATTGGTTCTGGCCATAGCAGTATATGGGGTGACCAAATCTTTCCATTCATATCCGTTCTTTGATCCCTGTATGGATAACTTACTGCCGATCAAGCTGCCTTCATCACCCGTGAGAAGAACCTCATCAAATGAAACAACAGCTGAATCATCGTCTATAATTAGAGGTGATCTAAGGTATATTTCTTTTAGTCCTTTCCCATGTGCAAGAGGGTGGGTACTATGAACAGCGTCGTTATCAAAGTTATGATTTTCCTGAATTTCAATACCATTCTGATAATAATCTTCTTTGTGGGAAAAATCATCAACTTTGGCTCTAATAACAGGCTTAATATACCTGTGTAATAGCGTGGATACATTGGATGAGTAAACCACCCCATCGGTATAGGCAACTAACTGAAGATTAATTACGGTGTCAGTAGAAAAGTCCAATGAAAACTGTAATGCCCCGCTATCAACATCATGCCATATGTCTATGCTGCCATTATCGACATCATGTAATACTAGAGAATCATAAGACTTAGGAATGATGGCGTCAATGATCGCCTTACCATTAATAGCGGTATAGCTTCGACTTATATGTGGCAATTCTTTATCTTCTTCAAAGGTCCAAATACCACGTCCATGTGTGGCGATGACAAGTACGTTATCTACCTTTTTTATGTTGAATATAGCAGTTGCTGGAAGGTTAGCATCTACGTAATACCATTCACGACCACCTGTTCTGGTCTCTAACAGGCCTATCTCTGTTCCGACCCATAGTTTATCAGGATCGTTTTCGAATACGTATAAACTCCGGACGGCGACATCTGGAAAGCCGCGATCACTAGTGGTTCTTCCCTCAAAACCTGAAATGTCTTCCCAACTCATTCCCAAATCGGTGGTGCGTAAAACCTTGGGACCATTTGCAAACGAAAATAATAGATATGCTGTGTTTCTATCCGTTGGGTGTGAGACCATTCCAGAAATTGAGCCTAAAGCTTCACCCTCATAAAGGCTAGTGGCACGAAAAGTAACTCCTCCATCTATTGACACAAAAATTTTATCTTGTTCGCTCATTCCACCGCCGGCCCAGATTACCGAGCCATCAGCATCTGAAACCTCCACATCATAGCCACTATGAATATATGATTCCGCCCAAAAACTCGAATTAATCTCATTTAACGTCCAATTGTTGCCAAAATCTAGTGATTTCCAAACGCCACTTCTACCAACTGCAAAAACGGTATTAGGGTCACTACTCGATATCTCTAGCTTTGAGTAAAATGGAGCTTGTATTCCGGATTCAACAGGTGTTTCACTAGGGAACCAAGTTTTCCCGCCATCTATTGTTCTTCTTATTCTATTGAACTGGATTGAGCCAAGAATCAGGGATGGGTCCTTCTTATTCCAAACTACTTGAAACCCGTCTCCTCTAAGCATTTTGTTATACAATGTAGTTTCTTTAGGGTCTTCAGAATTCGGACTTCTCCAAGTGCCGTTATCTTGTATTCCACCAATGAATTGCATTACACCCGGGCGCTTGTCTGCATCATAAAATTGTGAACTTCGTAATCCCGAACCCACAAATGACCAATCTCCTTCTTGGGTACCCGGACTTGTAGACAAATTGGAAACATAAACCCCACCATCATTACTATTAATTATCTGGAATTTTCTTAAAGTACTATCTAGGTTGAGCGGATTTAATGCATGATGATCAGGATGGATTCCAAGAGAAAAAACTTGGTTGTCTTGTTGTATAAATTGATTGGGTCCACCGTTTCTGCCATAAGCATCAGCTATACTTAATATTTTGGCAGAAACGTCCGGTCCAGACCCTGGTCCAATCTTAAGTTGTGTAGTAGGTAGATCGGTACTCCACGTTTTATCATACTGCAGTGCAGGCCAAATATTCCATAGTAATTCATGCTGATGTCCTTTGTTTTGTCCCCCAATTCGTGCTATTTCATTATTTGGAGAATCAGAATAGTCTATGTTATGGATATATAGGTACTCTCTACTATGCTCTGAAGTCTCAAGAGAATGAGTATTTAGCTGTATTAGATCAAAAATACCGTTTTCTTGTTGGTCTCTGAAAGACACCATTAGCTGTCTATTTTCATCTATATCCCATACTTCAAATGGTACTTTTGGGTAATTCTGATAAAAATACCCTTCTGGTGGTACTCCATCTCCCTGACCGTTGACTGTAAACCGATGAGCTCGCTGAGATCTACCTTCGCCAAAGCGAATTTCTATATTTGGGATTAATGAATCGATGACGGTTCCCTTGTGAATCCGTCCAAAATTATAATCACCTTGAGAACCGTGCATGCCAAGAAATGTAAAAACGTCTGTGCTATCTACAACTAAATCAAAAAGCTCATCTTGTACTTCCGCTGTCCATAGGTTTACGCCGCCGAAGTAAACAATCTTCTTATCAAACGGATGGCACATAATGGTATTATTATAGTAACCTTGTCCACCGAGATAGTCGAATGTAAATGAATTGTATTTTGATTGTTCTCGTTTTACCAGCCCCCATGTCTTTCCTGCATCGCGAGAACAAAATAATGACGATTGCTGACCATTCAGACGAGATTGACTTAAGGCATAAATCCAATTAGTATTGACCGGTGAAATATCAAACTCTATCCTACCCCTAAGTGGATAATGAAATGTTAACTCTTTCCAAGTATTTCCTCCGTCAACTGATTTAATCATAGATGCCCATTTCCTAGATCCGTAGATGATTTCGGGGTTTAAAGGATCAAACTTAATTTGATCAATAGAATAATCACTTTCATAGATTTGACTCCAACTCTTACCACCGTTGGTGCTTTTGAAAATTCCGTAGACTCTATTATCTATTGTGACATTAAACAACCCAGAACTTGCCGCTACCATTAACGTATCTGGGGATCTGGGATCAGTGATAATCCTATTTATATTACCAAATCTTGGGTCTTCCACAGTTGATTCCAAAACCATCCATGTATCACCTCGATCGGTTGATTTGTAAATACCACTTCCGTTGATGCCAAATCCATAAGCAAAATATTCACCGGTCCCTGCATAAATTATATCTGGGTTTGACGCAGAATACGAAAGTGATGTAGTGGATAAATTGGGCAAGTCGGCTGTGGTATTTGACCAAGAGATACCAGCATTAACCGTTTTCCATATCCCACCCCCCACCGTTGCCGCTAACCATGTTTTTTGAGTAGTATCTGAAGGTAGTGCAACAACAGCACGTGTCCTTCCGGGCACGTTGGCTGGCCCTCTTTCTGTAAAGGAATAGTTACTTCTAAATCTGGCATTCTTGTGAGAAGGCCGCATTTTCATCAACTCTTTTATCTTATGGTTATAGGCGTAAGAAGGGCTTTCTTCATTTACACGTGTTCTAATTAGTTGCTCATATTTAGCAAACTCCTCAGGGTGATCATAACGCTCAGTAACAATGGTCTCTTCTTTTTCATTTCTGAAGCTTATGATTAATAATATGACTACAATTATGCTAAAAAGCGGAATCAATAGTGTCCTTATCATCATTTACTAGGTTAATAGGTTAGTGTTCATTCTATTAAGGTTAAAAAGCCCAAAACACTTGTCTTTGGTTCATCGCCTATTCAAGGGGGCAATAGGTAGCTTAATTCCTTATTTAGTAAATCGGTTAAGACAAATCTAATAAACAATTTGACCAAACAAACCGCTAAAGTCGATGAGTGATCAAAATCTCCAAGTTGTGATTATTTTATATCGTCAACATCATAAAGTAAAGATCACAATTACTTTATGATGTGATCTTTAAAGACCACCGACACCTTTGCTTATTTATTCTTATGGGTTAGTAAATGAATATTTTAGGTCGATTCTTCTCGAGACTAGTGGATGAAGGTCAGTTTTCAGTCTCACCTAAAACTTATCCAATTTGAATGGCGATTATTAAACCAAAAGTTTAGGCTACGTTTCCGTCAATTGAAATTTTAACGTCCTATTTCGTAGTAATTCAATGATTTCATCATCTGAAGAAAAACGGTTGCCGATATTAACAAATTGCCGAGCGAGCTTGTGATACTGCTTGGTCATTAGGAAAAACCAAACTTGATTATAATCTAGTTTCTCGAATACAATTGCGTTCATCTCAGCGTATTTGTCTACGTTACTTAAAAAGTTCGCTGGCATTTCCGTCCAATGTAGTTTTGGATGTATGTGGTGTCCAATGTGATACCCATCGTTGAAGCACTGCTTATTGTATAGAGAGTTTATACAGGTAATACTGTTTAGCCAACTATTAGAAGGATCTTTTGAGGCAATAAAGGCGTGCTGTGCCCAGTTACCCATCATCATTAGCACTCGAATCAGGATCACTGGGAATAAAAAAACTACAAGCGAAGCTTTCCAGTTCAAAAATGCAGAACCAATGATGATCATTATATAAAAAACCTCACCTACAATTACTTTTCGCTTGAGCTTATTTAACTTTTTCCGACCATAATAGTGTGCCAGGTTGGCAATACCTTTAAGGAAAAACCGAATTAGATACGTCAGCCAAGCCCGAAAGCTATCTCTCTGATAAATGACGGTCGTGCTATCATCATTAAGCATATTATTTTCCGCATGATGCATGCCGATATGGTGTAAGTAGTATAGTCCAGGACTTTGACCAAAAAGCAATCCAAAAAACCAAGGAATCCAGTAGTTGTGCTTTTCGTTTTTAAAGAGCTTATTATGACTAGTGTTATGAAGCAGCAAGGTAAAAGGTCCTAACATGGTCGCTAAAAAAACCAAATAAATCAACGCAACTAGACACCTCCACCAGAAGCTGACATTGGGCCAAATTATTTCATTAAGAAAAACAATGGCCGCAAGTGGTAAAAGTAGTAGCGTTACTTTCGTAAGCAAGTAAATAAAGGGCAGATCTCTTTTGTCGTTAAGTCTTTTTATGAAAAAGTTTTCAAACGAATTGTACTTTGCCTTGTCCTGATGTTGTGGATCAATGATTTCTGAAAGCTGCACCATAATGAATTGCCGAAAGAAGATAATTATCCAAGAAAATCCTATTCAACTATCAAATAAATCGGCAATCCACAAAGAAAGTGCTGATAAAGTCTAACCCTCGGCTTCCTGATCATAATCAGAAAGATAGGCAAACCGCCAAAGCGCTTCTATAAATCTGTGATATGAAATAACTTTGGTACAAAGCCAAAAAACATGTGGGAAGAAAAACTGAAAATCTATGACGAGCTAGTGTCTAAATGCCCGAGATTTAAAAGGAAAGGAAAAACGGTACCAAATACCTCCGCGAATGGACATATGTTCTCCACACTCAACAAGGACGGTGAAATCGGAATACGATTCTCAAAAGAAGTACAGAAAAAATATATGGATCTCTGGCAAACAGGCATATTCAAATCCTATAATGCGGTCATGCAGGGCTATGTACTTGTACCGGACCATATGTTAGAAGACTTAGACGGCCTAGCCCAGTATTTGGATGAGAGCTATGACTATGTGATGTCACTTGACCCCAAATAAAAGCTTCAGTTGATGGCCAAATAGATAGACTGTGAAGGGTACTGATATTCTGACGCTGCTCACCAAGATCAAATCATTTTATGCACCCTTACAACCGGGTGTACCTATTGGCGGTCAAGAAATTGTATATACTGAAGTAAAGCCTGATCACGAAATTGAGCACTTGGTATATTGTTTTTGGCAACTCCGCACTCCTCAACCACTAGAAGAACCGTTTAGCTATCGTGTAGTGTCGGATGGCTGTATTGACATCTTCTTCAACAACAACCGCATTTCAGAAAGTTTTGTGATGGGGTTTAGTAAAAACTATACAGCCTTTTCAATCGGTACAGATTTCGACTATGTAGGTATCAGGTTTTTACCGGCTGCGTTCCCTACTCTCTTTTCAATTGCTGCTACCAATTTGAATAGTGATTCTCAATTCTTATATGAGGTGCTTCCTGACTTTGCCAAATGGCTGCAAGCATCGATCTCGACGCAATCATCTCTGAGCTACATCTGTACTCAGATGAACGGGAAATTAAGGGAAATACTACACTCCAAAGAGCTTGATGTTGATATTCGGTTTTTAGGAGCTCTCCATCTTATTTTTCAAAACAAAGGCTATCTACAAACAGAAAACGATCTCGATACTGGACTAAGTCCCCGTCAACTCCGTCGAATCTTCAATTACTATATTGGTACTACTCCTAAAGCTTTTAGTAATGTGGTAAGATTTCAATATATCTTGAATGCCATACCCTTAGGACAACTGTCCAAGGATAGTAGAGTGTACCTGGAAGTAGGTTTTTTTGATCAGGCCCACTTCATCAAAGATTTTAAGCGGTTTTATGGAGTAACCCCAACTCAGGCCTTCGGCCATATACCAAATTAGAAATTATCGATAAAAATCAAATATGCCATTCGGTATTACTGGCTTATATGGAATTCATAATACCATATTAGGCTATATAAGGGCGTGTTAGTTTACGTCAATGTTTTTTTCTTATTCAAGGCAAAAAACGCAGTCCTAGCAGCGCTAGGATGCGGACGGCTAGTCAAGGCTTTTTAACGAAGAAGAAGGAAAAAAAAGTAGCAAAATATATGCCGTTATAGAGTTTAAATGGTATCAGATAGCTACACAAAAAAGTTGATTTGAAGGCGTATCGCTAGACTTTATATAAAAAAGCAAAATAGGCTTTCATAACTGTAAGGGTAATTAATGGCTTGAGAATGTCCGTTTTTTACAATACCTCTACTCATCTGCTCGATAATTTTGGCTTAATAAAAACATTAAAAATGAAAGTAACATTAGCACTTATCACATTGGCAATTAGTAGTTTATCCAACGCACAAATAAAAAGTAAGATGAAATTAAACGCAGGAATTATCACGGACAAAATAGAAGAAACCAAATCATTCTACACAGAAATACTGGATTTCGGAGTACGCTTTGAAAATGACTTTTATTTGTTGCTTCATACACCAAATAAGTCGGAGGATATCAGTTTCTTAAAACCCCATTATCCCAGCCAAAAAGAAATCTTCCAGCGCCCTTTTCAAGGACAAGGAGTTTATCTTACCATTGAAGTGGACAATGTTGATGAGGTGTACGAGCGTGTTCAGTCAAAAGGTGTAGAAATAGCCATTGATATTCGAGATGAGCCATGGGGTGACCGTCATTTCGCAATCATTGATCCCAATCATGTGGGGATTGATATTGTCACATACACGAAGCCAGAATAGTTGGTTCAAAAGAGAAACGATTGACGCTAGTCGAATATTTTAGTCAGTAATAAGTTAACTACCATGGTTTGCATTAAATTTAATTTTCATTCATTTAATGCAAGCCATGAATCATTATACTCATCTCATTATCGGTACCGGTCAAGCTCTCGGAACTCTTCTTGGAAAACTAATTTCTACGAAAGCATCAATAGGCGTAATCGAGGCTAACAAGGTTGGAGGTAGTTGTGTCAATTATGGTTGTACTCCTACCAAAACTCTAGTAGCGACGGCCAAAGCTTTTCATCAGGC
Organism: uncultured Roseivirgaceae bacterium; assembly: GCA_964393115.1. Classification (GTDB taxonomy): domain Bacteria; phylum Bacteroidota; class Bacteroidia; order Cytophagales; family Cyclobacteriaceae; genus CAYMST01. Next base: position 12,409 of record CAYMST010000128.1, read on the forward strand.
CAAAAGAGGTAGTTTCTACGGGTTTAGTGTACAAAGTCCTAAGCTTGACTATGATAAAGTGAGAGAGCGCATGAACGAGATTCGAAATGGGGACAGTAATGGGTTGACCTCATGGATGGAAGGAGCTGATAACGTAGAACTCATAAGGGGTACGGCAAGTTTTGTGGGGCCAAAAGAGATAGAAGTAAATGGAAACCGCATCACGGCAGATAATATTTATATCAATGTCGGTACCAGGCCAAGTGCTCCACCCATTCCTGGATTAGATAAAATCCATTGGCTAGATAGTGCCGGGCTATTAGATTTAGAAGAAGTTCCTGATCACCTGATCATCATTGGTGGTGGCTATATCGGAGTGGAGTTTGCACAGGTATTTAGAAGGTTTGGTGCGAAAGTGAGCCTAATTCAGCGATCTGAACAATTGATGCCACGGGAAGATGAAGATGTCGCAATGGCGGTTCAAGAATTTTTGGAAGACGAAGGTATTGATGTATATACTGATACGTACATTATGGGCGTCGGTAAGCACGGTGATTTTGTAGAAGTAACCATCAAACAAAATGATGAAATCATAGCATTAGATGGTGATCAGCTACTTATCGCAACCGGACGCATTCCTAATAGTGATACGCTCCGCCTGGAGCATACTGGCATCAAAGTCAATAACAGAGGACATATCGAAGTGGATGATTACTGTGAAACTGCCGAACCGGGTGTTTATGCGCTTGGTGATGTTAACGGACATGGAGGGTTTACTCACACCGCTGTAAATGATGCTGAAATTGTATTAGATAAGCTGTTCGGTGGCGATCGTACGTTGAGTGGAAGGAACTTGATTTACGGCTTATTCACGGACCCACCACTTGGACGCGTTGGTATGACTGAAAAAGAAGCGCTGAAAAGAGGTAAAAGGGTTCTAAAGGCCGTCAGACCTATGAGTAAGATCAGTCGCGCAAAAGAAATGGGTGAAACGAAAGGGTTTGCCAAGCTGCTCGTTGATGCGGAAACTGACTTGATTCTTGGTGCCGCTATTCTTGGCGTTGGTGGAGATGAAATTATAAATATGTTCGC
>CAYMST010000129.1:0-13423 GCA_964393115.1 uncultured Roseivirgaceae bacterium
GGTAGTTTAGACATATATCAATAAGAGTGTATCAATTAAACTCAGATAACTCATTCTTTAATTGCTCTTCCGACTCCACCTTTTTGAGCAACTCGATGGCATTATTTACATTGAGCTTTTTCATGATGTGGAATCGATGGGTTTCCACTGTCCTTACACTTTTATCCAGTTTTTGAGCTATTTCCTTATTATTCATGCCATTATACAACATGGATAAGATCTGTTTCTCACGTTTGGTCAGGCTAAACTGATTGACTTCCCGAGGCTTTGCCGATGAATTGGCCAAGGAATTAGCGCTTAAAAACCCTTTCACCAAGATTTCGGATACATCTCCGGTATAATAATTATGGCCATCTTGTACCGTTTTGATCGCCTTAACGAACTCATGTTTACTCGAATCCTTCAAAAGATACCCTGAGGCTCCGGCCTTTATGGATTGGGTAATATATTCCTCATCATCATGCATAGACAAGACAATGGCTTTAACAGCAGTGTTTTTTTTAGCCAGTTCACTGATCGCCTCTAAGCCGTTCATCACAGGCATACGGATATCAGTAATTAGAATATCCGGCTTAAGGTCCTCTACGACCTTTAGTGCCTCTTCTCCGTTAGAAGCCTGGCCAATAACCTCAATATTGCCTTCTGACTCCAGTAAAAACTTAATCCCGTCCCGAACGATCTCATGGTCATCCGCTAAAACGACTCTTATTTTTTCCATATTAATCAATAGGTAACGAAATCTTCACAGTGGTACCCTCATCAATCTTCGAAGATATATCAAATTTAGCATTAATGAACGCAGCACGCTCCCTCATATTGAATACGCCGTTACCTGATTTCCCTCTATCCTCGTTTAAACCCACCTTGGAGGTATCAAAACCCTTGCCGTTATCTATCACTCTAATGGTTAGCGAGTTATAATCATGATCAAATACTACTCTGATGAGTCCACCTTTTGAGTATTTGATTGAATTGTTTACTGCTTCTTGAATAATCCTATATAGATTGGTCTCAATGTTTTTATCTAGCCGATTAATGAACTTTGTCTTGTTATCAAATAGGACTTCGGCATCTGTTAAGGAAGTGACCTCCTGACAAAACTTATTGATCGCCGGTACTATTCCAAAGTCAATCAAACTACTTGGCGTAAGATTAAAAGATACTCTTCTAACCTCTCGAATAACATTCTTGAGCAGTGACCGCGAGTCCTCTAACTTCTTTTTCATGGGACCCGAACCGGGAATAGCCTCTAAGTTAATCTTCAATCCAGTAAGCATTTGTCCTATACCATCATGAATCTCTCTTGCTATCCGTTTTCTCTCTTCCTCTTGTCCTTCTAGTATGAGCACTGACCTGTAACGTTGCTGCTGAACGGACTTCTCGATCTTCTCTAGGTTTATCTCTCTAGACCTTCGTTGGGCCTCTTTTATTTCCGTTACGTCTTTTGCGATGACTACGAACTCACGCTTATCACGATAGGTAGAAGATACCGGTACAACAAAAGTCTCTAGCCATCTAAAATCACCAGGATCACTAGTCAGGTTCAATTCACCATTCCATGTTTTTCCTTCTTTGATCATTTCAAAAAGCCCCTCAATAAACTCATTCTTATATCCCTCCTTAGAAAGCCATTTCTTTAGGTTGGTTGGTATATTGAGTTCCTCAAATTCAAAGAGTTTCTTAAATCGTTCAGAAAAATTGATAATCTCGCCGTCTACATTGATTTTTAGGAATAAAGAAGTTTGGTCTGGTTCCAAATTAACGGCCTCCAAATCTTGATATGACTTTCCTAGCTCATTATAAAGCTTGGTAATCTGTGCTGCCATCCTAACAGCGTCGTCTTCAGACTTTACCAACTCATCAATGGTTATTTTAACATTATTCGCGATGGGCTTGAATATAAACAGCAGTTCACAGACGATTATGAGCAAAGAGATAATGAGTAGCATGAGTTCGGTCTTCCCCACCAACTCTACTTTTGCTTTGGCCTCTTTGTCATATTGAAACACAATGCCATCCATGATCTGAAGGAACTTAGGTTCATTTTCCAATATCGCGGCTATTGCATCTAGAAGAACCTTCTTATCCAAAGGTGACTTCTGCAAGACCTTCAATACAACTTCAGAATTACTAACCATGTGATTGTAGTATGGAGTAATTTCATCAAACATGGCCATCACTACTTTAGTGTTATAACCATGTAAGCCAAGGGCTTCATCTCCTAGAAGCAGACCATTATGACTGTTTTTCCATAGTGTTAGTGCTTCCTCCAGTTCTATTTGCTTTACACGATAGTCGGCATAATCTGTTATCGAAGCTATCTGTGAGACGACTTTACTGATTTTCTGACTTAACATGCGCTGACGGCCAGCAACGTTTATCACCCTGGAGTCGTCTTGCTGCTTATTAATGAAATTTTGAATGACGACCTGACTAAGTATAATGATGGCCGCAATTCCCGAGAGAGCGATTATGTATAGTCGGCCAAGTCTTTGAAACCGGTTTTTCTTGAGCAAGGGTATTCTATTTAGCTATTAAAAAAATAAAAGTACGTAGAAAAAACATTCCACGTACTTACAATTTGACTTATAAAAAACCCCTTTACAAAGGAGTCACCTATTAAAAACTCCCAAAAAAATATCAAAAAGAAGTTATTCAACTCCAATTTGCACGTAACCATCTTCTATCTTAACTGGATAAATCGCAATCGAGCACTCGTCTCCGTTGATATTTTCACCAGTTTTCAATGAGAAAGTTTTTTTGTGATACGGACATGCCACTTTCGGCTCATCACCAGCCGTACCAATCATACCACGAGAAAGAATCATCTGCATCTTGTGTGGACATAGGTTTTGACAGGCATACCACTTATCTAGTCGTGTAAAGTTGAATACCGCAATCTGTAAATCACCGTATTTCACATTTGCTCCACCATTTTTGGGAAACTTTTCTACTAGCGCGGCTTTGAACCATTTCTTGACCTCACCTTCCTTTACTGTCTTATATGTATTGAATATTTCTTCGATCATTACTCTCAATTTGAAATCATAACTTTAGCACGAAACCCTAATTACCTCCATGGAGCAGGTATCTTTTGGCCCCTCATGTCCACTACTTCCAAGTCTTCATATGCCTCATCGTCATTTACAAAATGTGAGAACTTCTCTCTCAAAGCAGGATCTTCTACGACTTTTTTCCACTCACACTCATACTTATTGATTAGGTCTTGCATATCACTCTCCAGCTGATCACAAATACCTAATGAATCCTTAACCACTACGTCGGTTAAATAATCTATCCCTCCATCTAATTTATTGAGCCAAGTAGCCGTCCTGGTAAGTGGATCTGCGGTTTTAATGTAGAACATTAAAAACCTATCAATATATTTGACAACCGTTTCTTTATCTATATCACCGGCAAGCAGTAAAGCATGCTGCGGTTTCGCACCCCCGTTTCCACATACGTATAGGTTCCAACCTTTTTCTGTGGCAATTATCCCAAAATCCTTGCTTTGCGCCTCTGCACATTCTCTCACACAACCAGAAACACCACCTTTTAATTTATGAGGTGCTCTTAGCCCTTTATATCTATTTTCCACCTCTACGGCAAAAGAAACCGAATCTTGAACCCCGTATCTACACCATGTGGACCCAACACAGCTCTTAACTGTCCTTAGTGCTTTACCATATGCGTGACCACTTTCAAAACCTTCCGCTACGAGCTCCTCCCAAATCAAAGGAAGTTCATCAACCCGGGCTCCGAACATGTCAATACGTTGCCCACCAGTGATTTTCGTATATAGCTTGTATTTCTTGGCAATTCGACCAATGGCAATCAATTGATCTGGTGTTAGCTCTCCCGCTGGAACTCGCGGTACAACCGAATAGGTGCCTCCACGCTGGATATTGGCTAAAAATCTATCATTGGTATCTTGAATCGTATCCTGATTCAGAATCAAATCGTTATAAACACTGGCAAAAATAGAAGCCGCAGCTGGCTTACAAATTTCACAACCGTGACCTGTACCATATTTATCTAAAAGCTCGTCATAAGTCTTGATACCACCGACCTTTACGAGATCATACAGCTCTTGACGTGAATAAGGAAAGTGTTCACAAATAACTTTCTTGACCGTCTTACCCATTGATTTGAGGGTATAGTTGTATAGATCCGTAACCATAGGCATACAACCACCACAGCCTGTACCTGCTTTTGTACACTTCTTGACAGCCGCTATATCTTCAAGATCGTTATCCTTAATAGCATCACAAATAGCCCCTTTGGATACGTTCTCACAAGAACAAACCATAGCGGTATCTGGCAGGTCTTCGACTCCAAGCCCACCACCACCTTCTCCGCGCGAACCAAGGATTAACTCCTCCGGCTTCTCTGGAATAGGCAAACTATTCATCACCGTCTGGTGAAGAATATTGTAATCACTGGCATCCCCAACCAAAATACCACCGACAAGACTTTTTCCGTCTTCCGAGATATTTATTCGCTTATAAATACCAGAGTTTTTATCTTCAAATACAATCTCTCTACACCCAGAAGTCTCTCCAAAGCAATCTCCAAAACTAGCTACATCGGTACCAATTAACTTCAGCTTAGTAGACATATCACAGTCCTTAAACTGCTTTTCTTCTGAACCCGAAACGATCTGATTGACAACGATATCCGCCATTTCATAGCCTGGTGCGACCAAGCCGTAAATCATGCCTCTGTGAAGAGCACACTCACCAATTGCAAATACATTTTCATCTTTAGTTTTTAGAAGGTCGTCTACTACGATCCCTCCTCTAGGTCCCACTTCAAGATCACAAACCTTGGCAAGTTCGTCTCGTGGCCTAATACCTGCGGATATAACTAACATATCTACGTCTATAGCTGTATCATCCGCAAAGTCTAACCCCTCCAAACTGCCATTACCCCTGATCTGAGAAGTGTTTTTACTTAAATGCACTTTGATACCGAGAGATTCGATAGTGCTCTTCAGCATTTCCGCACCATTATCGTCAAGCTGTCTTGGCATCAGTCGTGGAGCAAACTCGACTACATGAGTATCTAAGTCCAAATCCACCATCGCTTTAGCCGCTTCCAAACCTAATAATCCCCCACCCATCACAGCAGCGGACTTAGATTTTCTACCAAACTCAATGATGGCATCTAAATCTTCTATTGTTCTGTATACAAATACTCCTTTTTTGTCGACGCCTTTTATTGGAGGAACAAAAGCACTTGAACCTGTGGCCAGAACTAAGTAATCATACGTAAGCTCTGTTCCCTTATGTGTAATGATTAGTTTCTCCTCACGTTTAATATCTGTTACCAACTCTCCAGTAAGCAGTTTTACGCCGTTTTCTTCGTACCAACTTCTAGGGGCCATGCTAAGTTTTTCAGCATTCTGATCACTGAAATACTCACTTAAATGCACTCTATCGTAAGCCGGAATAGGCTCTTCTCCAAAGACGGTAACTTCAAATTTTCCTTCTGAAGACGGGCTGGCTTCTCTTAGTTTCTCGCAAAACTTATAACCGACCATCCCATTTCCTACGACTATTATTTTCTTCATAAGCCAAACTTTGCGTAAAAATACGTATTATTTCGTAGAAGTCAATAGCAGTACGTAAACTTTTGTTAGTTTTGCACTATGGCAAAACCTACATTATTTCTTGTCGGAGCAGGGCCAGGTGATGAAGAGTTAATAACTCTGAAAGCCGTTAAGGCTCTAGAAAACGCAGATGTTGTCCTTTACGACGCTCTTGCCAATGAGAACTTGCTCAAATATTGTAAGCAGGACGCGGTAAAGGTTTACGTAGGAAAACGTGCAGGGCTACATCATTATAGTCAATTCCTTATTAATAAAATGATCGTTAAGTACGGTCAGGAATACGACAATGTAGTCCGCTTAAAAGGAGGTGATCCTTTTGTCTTTGGGAGAGGGTATGAAGAATTAGAGTTTGCTGAAAAGCATGGAATGGAATGCAAAGTAATCCCTGGCGTAACAAGTGCTTTGTCTGTTCCTGCATTACAGAAAATCCCAGCGACACATAGAGGTGCTAACGAAAGTCTATGGGTAGTTACAGGCACGACGAAAGAGGGGCGATTTTCTAAAGACATGCCACTAGCAGCCCAATCTTCTGCGACAGTAATTGTACTCATGGGTATGAAAAGATTGTCAGAAATCGTGGATCTTTTCAAGATACACCGAGGTGATAATGAGCCCATAGCCATTATTCAAAATGGATCTACCGATCAAGAAAAGTCCGTTATTGGTACACTAAAAAATATTGTTCTAAAGGTCAACGAGAACAATATTACCTCTCCAGCCATTATTACTATTGGAGAAGTCGTTAACCTCAAACATCAAGAGGATCTTAACTTCGAAGAAGCAGTGTTTAACCAGTACTTTCTAGAATTTTAATAATTATGACCAGCATATTAGGGTGAAAAGACACTCCGTTATGCTGGTCAATATGGTTGCTAAACGAACTCTTCTCCCTTTTTCTCTTTGACATCTTTTACGAATTCCCTGAATTGGGCATCCTGATCTTTTTTACAGATAATCAAAACATCGTCAAAATCTCCCACAAGGTATCCTTCTAAATCCTGCACAATAACAACTTTACCGTCTTTGGATTTAATAAAATTGTTGGAACTGTTGTATGTCAGAGCGTTTGCCTGAATCACATTCCCAAGTTGATCTTGCTGAAGGTTTTCGTGAAGTGAATTCCAAGACCCTAAGTCTGACCACCCAAAGTCTCCAAGGACGACGTGGACATTCTTGGATTTTTCCATAATACCATAATCCACCGAGATATTTATACAATCGTCATATGTTGCACTAATAAACGCATCTTCTTGGTCTGTATAGTATTTTCCAGCGCCTGCTTCGAACAGCTTAGCTATCTCTGGCTGATACGTTTCAAACTCATTAATAACGGTATCAATTCCCCAGACAAAAATTCCTGCATTCCACACATAATCTCCGCTCTCTAAAAATTTCACTGCAGTATCTCTATCCGGCTTTTCTGTAAAGTTCACCACTTTTTTGACTGGTTCACTAGTACTCGCGTCGAATTGAATGTACCCATACCCTGTTTCTGGTCTATGTGGTTTGATACCGATGGTGATAAGCTTATCAGAAGTTGAAGCAGCGTTCACAGCCGTTTCAATACAATTTAGGAATTTATCATCTTCGAAGATGGTCTGGTCAGCTGGTGACACCACCATAGTAGCTTGTGGGTTCTTCTCGCGAATCTTGTAAGCCGCATACGCTATACAGGGGGCCGTATTTCTTCTCGACGGCTCACCTAGTATTTGTCCTTCATCTAATTCCGGAAGTTGCTCTTTTACAAGGTCTACGTACTGTTGACTAGTTACGATATATATTTTACTTTTGTCAACCTTTTTTAAAAAGCGATCGCAGGTCATCTGAAGTAGGCTTTTCCCGGTTCCTAAGGCGTCTATAAATTGTTTTGGTCTAGAGTTTCTACTGTAAGGCCAAAAACGACTTCCGACTCCTCCGGCCATTATAACGATAAAGGTATTTTTCATTGGAATAACTAGGTTATATGTTCGGACAAAAATAAATGGAATTGATACAGTTCAAATATATAGAGGAAATCAATCAGGATTAACCTGTTCGCTTTTCATATTCACAATTTCGCTGTAGATTTAATTATGTTTTCGTAATTGATGTGATTGAATGGTAGATGAAGTGCAGATAAAATCAAAGCTTAAGGAAGTATTTGGTTATAATAATTTTAGGGGAAATCAATCTCGAATAATAGAAAATATACTCAGTAGGAAGAACACCTTCGTCATCATGCCAACAGGCGCAGGTAAATCCTTGTGTTATCAACTTCCTGCAGTGATCGAAGAGGGTGTAGCCATTGTTATTTCTCCTCTTATTGCGTTGATGAAAAATCAGGTAGATCAAATGAATGCTGTTGGTGTGAATGCTCAGTTTTTGAATTCCACACTGAGCAAATCCGAGACTACTAGAGTAAAAAAGGAAGCGAAGGAAGCGAAAATCAAACTTTTGTATGTAGCACCAGAATCACTTACAAAAGAAGAAAACATTGAGTTTCTCAGAACTATCAAGATCTCATTTGTCGCTATTGATGAGGCGCATTGTATATCGGAGTGGGGACATGATTTCAGACCTGAGTACCGACGAATAAAAAGTATCATCGCACAACTTGGGGATATCCCGATAATTGCGCTGACCGCTACAGCAACTCCTAAAGTGCAGCTGGACATTCAAAAAAACCTGCAAATGGAAGATGCCGATTTATTCAAGTCTTCCTTTAATCGGACTAACCTTTATTACGAGGTAAGACCTAAGCAGCAAGCTAAGAAGCAGCTGATCAAATTTATAAAAGACCAACAAGGCGCTTCAGGCATTATTTATTGCTTAAGCAGAAAGAAGGTAGAAGAAATCGCTGAACTTCCGAAGGTGAATGGTGTCAAAGCTGCTGGTTATCACGCAGGAATGGACCCTGCAACCAGAATGCGAAATCAGGATGACTTCCTAAATGAGGACTTAGATGTAATTGTCGCAACCATCGCATTTGGTATGGGAATTGACAAGCCTGATGTGCGCTTCGTAGTACACTATGACGCACCGAAATCTATTGAAGGTTACTACCAAGAAACCGGTCGCGCTGGAAGAGATGGGTTACAAGGAAAATGTTTGATGTTCTACAGCTATAATGATATCATCAAGCTAGAAAAATTTAATAAAGACAAACCTGTCACAGAGCGTGAAAATGCTAAAACGCTCTTGGAGGAAATGGCCGCCTATTCTGAATCGTCGGTATGTCGCCGTAAACAGCTTTTACACTACTTTGGCGAAGAGTACGATGAAAAAAAATGTAAAGAAGAAGGTGGTTGTGACAACTGCATGAACCCAAAGGAAAAATTTGAGGGAAAAGAACAGGTTCACATCGTCTTGAAGGCCATACAACAAACCGAAGAGCGCTTTTCACTTCCGCATATTGCCGCTGTAATTCGTGGAACCAAAAACCAATATGTGGAAAGCTACGATCATCATCAGCTACCTGTATATGCAGCGGGTGCTTCGGAATCAGACTTTTTTTGGCGTTCTGTCATTCGACAAACACTATTGAACGAGTTGGTTGAAAAGGATATTGAGGAAATTGGCGTTTTAAAGCTCACCACAAAGGGAAACGAGTTTTTAAAGTCACCGTTTTCTATTGAATTGAGTAAAGACCAAGAAATTGTCATCACGGGCGATGAAGAGGAAGGATCTGATTCTCCGATGGCCATGAAGTCGTACGACAAAACACTCTTTGGTATGCTTAAAGACTTAAGGAAAAAAGTAGCTAAGCAAAAAGAAGTGCCTCCATATGTCGTGTTTCAAGATCCATCCCTAGAAGAGATGGCCACTACATATCCTACTAACAAGCAGGAGTTGTCTCAAGTCAACGGCATCGGCATGGGTAAGGTCAATAAATTCGGCAAACCATTTATTGAGTTGATTACTAAATATGTAGCAGACAATAATATTGAGACTGCAGCGGATGTCGTGGTCAAAACTTCGGGAACGAAGTCAAAAAATAAAATTTTGATCATCCAACAGATCGACCGAAAGATCAGCTTAGACGAAATAGCCGAATCTCTCGGAGTAAAATTTAGCGCGCTAATCACGGAAATAGAAAACATTTGTTACTCCGGGACCAAGCTGAATATAGACTATTATATTGAACAGCTTATGGACGAAGACAGACAGGATGAAATATATGACTACTTCCTTGACTCAGAGTCGGATGGAATAGATTTAGCCCTTGACGAATTTGAGGGAGAATACACTGAGGATGAAATACGGCTTATGCGTGTAAAATTCATGTCTGAATACGCCAACTAACATTTCTCTTTACATAATTTTGTTGATCTGTAGTGATTGCATCAACAAACCAAGCTGGTATTAACCCAGCGCACAGAAGATTTGATCATTATCTCTAGACGATAAATAACGGGAAAATCTTCTTGTGCTAAATGACACGTTAAACATATGAATATACTAATAGTAGGTAGTGGCGGAAGAGAGCACGCAATGGCGTGGAAAATAGCTCAAAGCCCTAAATGTGATAAGTTATTTCTAGCTCCAGGAAATGCCGGAACAGCCGCGGTAGCACAAAACCTAAGTATCGGAGTTAATGACTTCGAGGCTATTGGTAAAGCCGCCATAGACAACAATATTTCGTTGATAATTGTTGGACCGGAAGAACCGCTTGTTAAGGGGTTTAGAAATTACTTTGAGAAAGAGGATACATTAAAACATATCTTAATTGTTGGCCCTGATAGCACTGGTGCTCAACTGGAAGGCAGTAAAGACTTCTCGAAAGCTTTCATGGTCAAGCACGGCATACCTGCCGGGAAATCACAAACATTTACTGCTTCAACCATTGATGAAGGTATAGCCTTTCTGCAAACCATGTCAGCACCATATGTCCTGAAAGCCGATGGGCTAGCTGCAGGCAAGGGGGTTCTTATTGAACAGTCACTTGAAAGCGCTTCCCAGTCACTTCGTGATATGCTGGTAAACGAAAAATTTGGTGACGCAAGTGCGAAGGTGCTTGTTGAAGAGTATTTGCACGGCATCGAGCTTTCTGTATTTGTCGTTACTGATGGTACCGACTATGCTATTCTTCCTGAGGCTAAGGATTATAAAAGAATCGGTGAGCAAGACACTGGTTTAAACACCGGGGGCATGGGAGCTGTATCACCTGTTAGCTTTGCGCAAGGCGGTTTTTTAGAAAAGGTAGAGGACAGAGTAGTAAAACCGACTTTAAAGGGTTTAAAAGCCGACGGCATTGATTATAAAGGATTTATCTTTATTGGCCTAATGAATGTAAATGGCGACCCCTATGTAATAGAATATAACGTGAGAATGGGAGACCCGGAAACACAAGTTGTGCTACCAAGAATTAAGTCTGATTTTCTCGAACTGATGATTGGTTGTGCAGAGGGCACTATCGCAGAAAAAAACTTTGAGGTAGATAGTGAAGCCGCTAGTACCGTAGTCATGGTATCTGGAGGGTATCCAGAGAAGTATGATAAAGGGAATGTAATCTCCGGGCTAAGCCAAAATGGGGAAGCTACAGTATTTCACGCAGGAACTAAACTAGATAGTACTAGCGAAGTTGTCACTAATGGCGGAAGAGTGCTTGCCGTTACGGGCAAAGACTCCGACCTACGAATCGCGCTGGAAAAGAGCTATGCCACTATAGAAAAGATTACTTGGAAAGATGCCTACTTCAGAAAAGACATTGGACAAGATATCCTTAACCGGGAATCCTGATTTCAATACCGCTATATCGCAGAGGTAACTTTTGAAGCAATGATGGAGGTGCTTGAACTCTAGATAAAAGTTTCTTTGTACCTTTAGATTTTATTTTGATAGTCATAACTATTCTATAGATAGGTAGAGCTGTTGATTTTAGCTTTGTCAATGGACTTAGTATCGGTAGAAATTCGTTTTCCACCATTTAAAATCAGCTGCTCATCTGCAGATTGGGTTTTTAGATTACATAGTAATTTTATTATGGCAACGCAATCGCCTTATTAAGCCCGATCACTTTTTATCAACCCTCCCCTTATTTTAGGGGCTAAAAATAAATAACAAATGGGCTGTACTTCATGCGGTACAAGCACTTCTAATGGTAAAGTCGCCGGCTGTAACAGCAACGGGGGATGCTCTACCGGGGGATGCAATAAATTAAACGTATTCGACTGGCTGTCCAATATGGACTTGCCTTCTAATCAATCCTGTAAGCACGTTGAAGTTCGTTTTAAAAACGGTAGAAAAGACTTCTTTACAAATAATCATAATCTAGACCTATTTACCGGGGATGCCGTCGTCGTCGATGTCCCAAATGGGCACCATATCGGCTACATTTCCTTACAAGGAGAGTTGGTTCGTCTTCAAATGAAGAAAAAGAAGGTGGACCCCAAAGAAGAAATTCGTAACATCTACAGAAAGGCGACCGTTAGGGACTTGGAAAAATTAGACGACATCCGTAAGAAGGAAAACCCTGCACTCTACAAAGCCAAAGAAATAATTGGTAGGCTTAAGCTACAAATGAAGTTAATGGATGTAGAGTATCAAGCAGATGGGACTAAGGCTACATTCTATTACTCGGCAGAAGAAAGAGTTGATTTCCGTGAACTCATCAAGGTATTAGCAGGTGAGTTCAAGGTGCGAATTGAAATGAGACAAATCAGTCTCCGACAAGAAGCATCTCGTCTAGGAGGTATTGGCACTTGTGGTAGAGAATTATGTTGTTCTACTTGGTTATCGGAATTCAAAAGTGTTTCCACATCAGCAGCTCGATACCAGAATTTATCACTTAACCCAAGTAAGCTATCTGGACAGTGTGGACGTCTGAAGTGCTGTCTCAACTATGAATTAGAAACCTATACAGAAGCCTTAAAAGGAATCCCCGAAGTCAAATCTCCTTTGAAAACAGAGAAAGGTGATGCTACGCTTATGAAAACAGACATATTCAAACGAACCATGTGGTTTGGATATGAAAAAGAAAATAGTTGGCATCCAGTAGCCGTCGAGCGAGTAGCTCAAATTCTGGAGATGAACAAAGACAATAAAAAGCCAGCATCGCTAGAGTTAGACGTGGAGGAATCAATAGATCTTAGTCGTGAAAAACTCAATAGCGACCTGGAAAGAATGGACAAAAAATATAAAAATAGAAATCAAAATAAAAAGAAAAAAAGAAAGCCCAAACGCCCATTTAACAAGACCAACAGCAAGAACAAACAAAAATAAGTTTTCCTTGTCAGCCTTCGACACGTAAAGCGTATCCCAAAACTGAAGCAATTATGATATTTATGCATGTAAAGCCTTTATTTTCTACACGTTGGCTATCACTCGTTTCATATGTTGCGGTGATTATCATAGCATTATCCAGCTGTGGAAAAAATGGGACCTATCAAGAGTACAAAAAACTGGACAATAACTTATGGCCAATTGACCAAAAACTAAATTATGAGTTCAAGCTATCAGAAAAAGGTGAATATGATGTTGTTCTCGATATTCGATACGCCATGGGCTACCCATACAATAATTTATATCTAAAGTATGACATTATAGCCGATGACACTGTATATGAAAATGCTTTAGTAAACATGCAGCTGTTTCATAAAACCACTGGAAAACCTTTAGGAGACGGACTAGGTGATATTATAGACCATAAGGTCGTACTGGCAAGCGGAGTATCATTAGACACTGTTCCCTACCAAATAGATCTACAACATTTCATGCGTGAGAAGAAACTCCCCTATATAATGGCATTGGGTGTTCAAATTAATAAAACAAAAAAAGCCGATCTATGATCGGCTTTCTTATATTAAGTTAATATTTAGTTAGTTATTTTCTATT